>CAZGIW010000032.1:0-39354 GCA_964526285.1 uncultured Bacteroidales bacterium
TTTTTGTGTTTAAGCTACAAAGATAATAATTAATTTTTAAAGTTAGCACCATTACATCCAGAGGCAGGAGAATACCGGAAAAGAGCTTATTTGATGATGGAGTTTATACAAACAGGACAAAAAAAAAGAGATTACTGGACTGATTTTGCACAAAAACTGGCTGCGCTTCACAAAAACAGTGCACAACAGTTTGGGCTTGACCACAATAACTACATCGGGTCATTGCCCCAATCAAACACCAAGCATGATACATGGGTTGAGTTTATGATTACTCAAAGATTTGAACCTTTGGTGAAGCAGGCATTGGAGAGAGGCCTTCTTGAAAGAGATTTGACGATGATGTTTGATACATTATACTCAAAACTTGAGAATTTAATTCCCTATGAAAAACCGGCATTGCTTCATGGTGATTTATGGCATGGCAATGTATTGACCGACAAGAACGGAGAAGTCTGTCTCGTTGATCCGTCAGTGCATTATGGTCATCGCGAGGTTGATCTGGCATTTTCCACACTGTTCGGAGCATTTCCGGCTGAGTTTTATCAAGCCTATGATGAAGTTTTTCCATTGGAAAATGGATGGAGAGAGCGAATTGATTTGTTCAACATATACCCTTTGCTGGTGCACCTGCTGCTTTTGGGCAAATCCTATTATCCGGAAGTGAAAAGTTCGGTGAAAAGATATTTATAAAAAAAATGAGAACCATTATTCTCATTTTTTGTAGCGAGGACGAGAATTGAACTCGTGACCTCCGGGTTATGAATCCGACGCTCTAACCATCTGAGCTACCTCGCCATTGAAATCGGGGTGCAAAAATACTAAAAAAATTAAATAACGTTAAAACCAATTGTATGTTTTATTACAAAAAAAACAAAATACCTGGTAATGTCCATAATATCAGCAGCAAAATTTTCTGTGAAGTTGATTGGAAAAAAGTTTTCCGATAAACACGCAAAACCCAGTAGAAACAAGCAAAACCAAGGCATAAGGGAACAACTATTTCTGCAGCAAGAAACCGGTTTGCTGAAAACATCATGGCAACAGGTAACAAAAACATGGCAAATCTGCCTGTGAGTTTGAAAAAAACGGAAGCCTCATCTTTCACCCAGTAATGAAATCTGAAAAAATAAAGAGTGGACAGCACCGGTGCATAGATGAGTAAGGGCAAAAGCGTGAATGAAACCTTATAATAATTGAGAACCAAAAGGAAGAAAAATATGCATTGCAATAGAACTTCTCTTTTCAGGTGCTTCATCCGAATCTTTGATTTTGGTGCAAAAATAATGAAAAAGCGTATCTTTGTATGTGAGTTTAAAAAAAAATGAAGGAAACACTGACATTTATTCCTGCTACAGTTGATGAAATGAAAGCACGGGGAATTGAAAGACCCGACATTGTCATTGTCAGCGGTGATGCCTATGTGGATCATCCTGCATTCGGCACTGCCGTTATGGCTCGTTTGGCTGAATATTGCGGAATGAATGTGGTAGTGCTTGCTCAGCCCAACTGGAGAGATGATTTGCGTGATTTTAAAAAATTTGGCAAACCGGTGTATTTCTTTGGTGTAACGGCTGGCTGCATGGATTCAATGGTCAATCATTATACTGCACGCAAACGAATTCGCTCAGAGGATGCATATACTCCGGGTGGAAAGGCAGGATTCAGGCCTGATTATGCAAGTATTGAATATACCCGCATTCTTAAAAAACTGTATCCTGATGTTCCGGTTGTGCTGGGCGGTATTGAAGCTTCGTTACGCAGACTGACACATTACGATTACTGGTCAGATTCATTAAAAACCTCTGTTTTATTGGAAAGCGGGGCTGATATGATTTTATATGGGATGGCCGAAAGGGCTTTTGTGACCATAATTAAAAAACTTCAGGAGGGAATGGAGTTTGATAAACTGAAGGATGTTCCCCAGACAGTGCTTGCTTGCAACAGCCATTTTGAAAAATTACCCGGGGATGTATTTCTTCCTTCTCATGAAGATTGTGTCAGGAAGAAAGAAGTATTTGCTGCCATGTTTGCTCAGCTTGAGAAGGAAAACTCTGCAATGATACAAAACAGGATAGTTCAGAAAACCGGAAATAAGCAGATTATTGTAAATCCCCATTTTCCTCCGCCCACAGCAGAAGAAACTGATTTGTCATTCGATCTTCCATATACCAGACTTCCACATCCCAGATATAAAAGCAAACCTCCCATACCCGCTTTTGAGATGATTAAACACTCGGTTACCATTCACAGGGGTTGTTTCGGTGGTTGTGCTTTTTGCGCCATCAATGTTCATCAGGGAAAATTCATTGCTTCGCGAAGCGAACAATCTGTTTTGCGTGAATTGAAGAAAATTGCCAGTTCAGAAGATTTCAGGGGACATATCACAGATTTGGGCGGACCATCTGCAAATATGTATCAAATGAAAGGAAAAGATATGAAACAGTGTGAGCGGTGTCATCGCCCATCCTGTCTTTTTCCGGAAATTTGTCAAAATCTTTGCTATGACCATCATCCCCTGTTGAATATGTATGAAAAAGCCGCTCAAACTGAAGGAGTCAAGCTAATTACAATCGGCAGTGGAATTCGTTATGACATGTTGGTTGAAAGAGATTCAAAAACGGACAAAACCTATGGTTTATCCAAATACTCAAAAGTTTTGATTAAGAACCATATTTCAGGCAGGCTGAAGGTTGCCCCTGAGCATCTGACAGAAGAAGTGTTGAAAATTATGAGAAAGCCTTCCTTTGATAAGTTCAGGGCATTCCACAGGGTGTTTCAGAAAATTAAGGACGAGGAAAGAATGAAACACGAGCTTGTCATTTATCTGATTTCCAACCATCCGGGCAGTGAGGATGATGATATGAAAATGCTGGCAAAAGTAACAAATGCAATGGGATACAGGGCTGAAACTGTTCAGGATTTCACCCCCACACCAATGACCTTATCTTCGGTGATATGGTACACAGGGATACATCCTTACACCGGTAAAACAATAAAGTCAATGCAATATTCCGGAAGAAACAAAACACAAAAGGATTGGATTGTAAAAAACAAAAGAAAGAAAAAATAGGTTTATTAAAAAGAGAACCTGCTATATGTTTTCTGCTTTCATGGCCTCGTCAAACATAATATGACTGCGTGTGTTTATCCATGTGTTTTCCGGACTGAGTGTCTGCTCCACATACATGCTAAACAAACGAACCTCTTTGTTTGATAATTTGCCAGCTATCTGAATTGTGCTTTCTCTGTAATTGCGTTTTATCCACTTTGACTTTGTGTTGTCTTCCCAGCCTTCTTCAAACTTTGTTTCCCAGTTTTTAACAACTGCAGATTTGAGTATTTCCACACCAGGCTTTTTTTGCTTCAAAACTTCAAAAGCACATTCTTTCAGTGATTTGCCTTCTTCAGAATCCATAACCTCTGCTTTCATCCTCGTACGTGATGCTCTGACTTCTTTGCGTTCTTCGTTCAGTTCATAAAGAGAATTGTACGCACTCATCATGTCGTTGTATGTCTGCATATTTTCAACACATACATCTCTCATTTCTTCAATGCTGCTCAAAATGGAAGATAATTCAGTCTGGCCTGTAAATCCGGGCATTTTTGATTCATCATTTTGCCAGTCTTTGTCATTCTGTAGCTGTTGCATGTGCTGACCGATTCTCCCTGTTATTTGTGAAGCCATTTCATTGGTGGTGTTCATATAGTTGGAAATGAAAGACTCCACTCGTCGTTTCACATCTTCAACCATGCTATGAAGAGTCATGTCAGGTTCCATTGAAAACTCAATCTTCATGTATTCATTGACCAGTTGAACTGCTTTTTTGCATGAATTTATGTGAGCTGATAAGTCAATCACATTGTGGGGAGTACCGTCAAAATATCCAATCTCACGAAACTTTTGTCTCCATTGTTCGCACAATTGATCATGTTCAGCCTGCTTGCCAGCATTTGCAGCCTTTTCTGCTTCTGTCTTTTGATTCTTAATATGGGCCTCTTTTTCCATGGTTTCTATCTGGCTGCTAAGTTCTTTCACCACAGGTAAATCATTATACAAACCTGAAAATCTGGAATAAAAATTTTCCATTTCTCTTTTGGCATATTCAAGATTATTGTTGTTTACACTTTCTTTTATGCGTTGCAACTGAGCATTAACCTCAAAGGGCAATTCATCACTGCCACCTTCGCGTGTTTTAACTCCTTTCTTTTCAAGGTCTTTTCTTATTTTTTCAATTTTAGTGAACAAAGATTTCACCTGAAAATCATCAGGATTAAGCTTTTGAAGTTCAGCATATACTGCATCTGCTTTGTTAAGAAGATCAACGGCTTCCTGATTTTTTCCGCTAAACATATTACGCTCTGCCGTTCTAATAAAACCCTGAGCTTCCTGGAGTTGTTGTTTTATATCTGCCATCTTATTGTTGCTTTTGTTGTTCTTCCAATTGTTGTTTTTGTTCCTTTTTTTGTTTTGCGCGATTTCTCTCCCTTTTAATAGTGTTTGCTGTGTGGCGTGTTGAACTGGCAAGTCCCAGAATACTGCGAATTTGCCATAAAATTTGTGAAATTACATTCATAATGTTATTGTGTTTAGTTTGCAGTTTTAAAAAACACAAAAATAATCACTGTAAAAAAATACTGTATCAGTAATAATACTGATTTTTCATAGCAACATAAAGAATTTTGCAAAAGATTAAAACAAGATCATCCCTTGAGAAATTCTTCAGGGAGGAATTGTTGTTTAATTGATTGGATATTACATCCCGAACCCCGGAATTTCCGGATAGGGAATAAGCGCTTCAATGAGCATCCCGATACTTGGTTTTGCCAAAAGAGCCACAACAATAATCATGGCACTCATAATGATTGAAACAGCAACATTTCCTTTGCTAATTTCTTCAAATTCATCAACTGATGCTGTAAGCAGATCAAACACCTTGATTGCGGTATAAACAACAAGGATTGTAGCAACAAATGCAATCAGCAGGAATATTCCAATTGACTTCAAATAACTAAGCAGAAACATAAAGGGTTGCAGATGTGTTTTCATCAGAATTTGCGCTGTGGCAACAGCAGGTTCAAAAATTCCTGACATAATATAACCTACAGTAAACATAATTGCTGCAGTAAAAATTCCCAGGGCAACATTATTGTTCTCAACGGGGAGCTTTTTTCTTTTAAATATTTGTCTTACGATGACGTAAGTAAGGTACAAAAATATCACTCCGACGATGAGAGCCAGAAGCATGTGTACTGATGCGAGTGTGAAAAATTTTACTTTCATATGATTTATGGTTTATTCATTAATGCAAATTCCCAAAAATTGGTGTTTCCCATACCGGTTGGCATTTCTCCGGGAGAAAAACCTTCGGCTGTGGTTTCCCAAAGGTAATATTTTTTCCCGTTTCTCATCAGGTGAATCCCTGATGCACGGGTATTGATTGCAAGCACGGCATGGCTATAGTGTTCACTTACCAAAACTGCCACATCATAACCAAAATGGCTGAGAATAATATACAAAAATACCGCTCTGGTATCACAGTCCCCAAGTTGAGTGTACAAAAATTCAATGGGAGAATGAACTCCGTAGTGAATGATGTTGCCATAACATGGACTCTGCATCTCTTCACAAAGCTCAACAACATCAGGATGATCACAGGGAGCAGATGCAATGTAGCAATATGGAATTGACTGTACAGAACTCACTACCATATTGGCAAATTCATTTTGATTCAGCCTTTTTGCTTTTCCGATGCTATCATACATATCAATGACAGGGCGAAGATAATGATAATCATGAAGAACAAGTTCAAGATAAACATCACCCCAGTATCCCTGTTCCAGATAAATGTCAGCCCTGTTACGTGATGCTTTGTTATAAGATGATTCCGAAACACGAAACTGTCCTGAGTATGTTTTTCCACGTGTATCTTCCCAGCTTCTTGCATGTTTTACATAATTGTCTCTGCGAACAAGCTGACTGTCAATAGTATTTCCATTGATAATGGTATATGTATATGCATCAGCACGATAGCTGGAAGTTTCACAATTGGGATCATAAAAAACAACATCGTCATCCTGTAAAGAGCTTGAAAAATCAAGTCCTGAAATTGCTATCCAAACAAGCATAATAAAAGAAAATGTAAGAATTACTGACAGCAATATTCCGGAAATAATATTCAGGGTTTTTCTTTTCTTTCGAATCATAAGAATAATGAAAAGAATAACAAATGCAACAAGTACCGGAATAAATATGGCAGGCCATAAAACAGCAAGAATCAGAAGTGCAACACCAGCAATGAGATTGAGCACAAGCGATATGCATCCCAGACAACCTCTTTTGCGTTTTCCTGTTTGTGGTTCAGTTTGAAAAGGCTCCATGCACGATTGTTTTTTTTGTTGAAGTAATTGCAAACTTAATCGAAAAAACTGAAATCGTAAAAAAAAAAGATTTAATTTCGTAAAAAAAATATAATTATGAATGGGATTGAAAACATAAAAACACTTACACTAGAAGCCATCGAGAAAGAAAAACAATCAGGATTCAGCAAACAAAATGTGCTAAAACAAATACTTGGGATGATGGACCTGACTACGCTTGAAGGAAACGATAACAATGAAAAAGTGAAACAACTTTGCAGAAAAGCGATTTCACTAAAACATGCCGGAGTGGGTGTTGACTCTACTGCAGCTATTTGTGTTTATCCTGTTTTTGTCTCAACGGCAAAAGACATGCTGCAGTCTACAGATGTAAAAATTGCTGCAGTAGCCGGAGGATTTCCTTCAGGACAAATGCCCCTTCATCTTCGTGTGGCTGAAGTTGAGTGGACTGTAAAACAAGGTGCCGATGAAATTGACATGGTCATCTCCAGGGGGAAAATGCTTGAAGGAGATGTGGGTTTTGTCAAACAGGAAGTGGAAGAACATAAAAAAGCTTGTGGCAAAGCACATTTAAAAGTGATTCTGGAAACCGGCGAATTGGCAGATAGTGAACTTATCAGATCTGCATCAGAAATTGCTATTGAAGCAGGTGCTGACTTCATAAAAACATCTACAGGAAAGGTGCAGCCCGCAGCCACTCTTGAAGCTTCGTGGATAATGCTACACGTTATCAAAAACCATTTTGACAAAACAGGTATAAAAATTGGCTTTAAACCTGCCGGAGGAATTGCTACAGCAGATGATGCAATCAGTTTTTATATGCTTGTGAAACATATTGTAGGAAAAGACTGGCTAACTCCTGAATTATTCAGATACGGAGCAAGCCGTTTGTTTGACAGTGTGGTTCAGTCACTAAATGATATTGATTAATAAAAAAGATTATTTATTACTTTAAAACTTCACTATCACATGTGATTCTCTGGTATTTTCGGAAGTATTATGTATTTCCAGAATATAAGTTCCTGAAGGCAGATGAGGGACTGATAGATGAATGGTTTTTTCTTCAGGTTTATGTGTTGTTACATATGTGATTTTACCTTCAATTGTTCGCAAAACAACTGTATGTGCAGATGATGAACATTGCCCCAGTGAAACCGAGAATACATCTGTAAACGGATTTGGAAAAACAACTGTAGCGAGACTTTCTTGCGCGACAATGGCTGTCGTAGTTCCAACAACAATCTCAACCTGGACATTGGGGTTCATGTCATCCAAAATAATTTGCAATGGGTCCGGGACAATGCCGGGAATATCATAAATCAGAAAATAACTTCCTCCTGCCAGATTTTCAATAACAAACTCTCCGTTAGTTTCGGAAAGAGTATAATGAAGGGGTTGCATCTCGCTATTGAACAATAACAGCTCACAAGCAGATACCGGACTATAGTCAGGATATACAACCGTTCCGCTAACAGTGTAAACCCCTGTTTGTTCAGAAGAACCAAGCAGAGTGATTGTCATTGTTGAAGAAGCATTGGAGTTTGAAAATGATTGTGCTGCAGTCCATGTTGCTGCTCCTGGATAATATGTGGGAAGATAATTTTCACTCCTGAACTGATCAACATCCGGAAATGCTTTCACAATATATGAACAGTTGGGCAAATGAGTAAAATAATAGTAACCATATAATCCAACAAGCATGGTATCAACAGAAATATAATTGTCCTGAATTCTTCTGTAAAGAACAACTCCTGATTCATTGACCGGTTCTCCATTTGAAAAAACCTGCCCCCCTGCATGAAAGAAAAAAGATGTATCAGAAACCAGCTCTTTTGATTTCTCAGAGGAAAAAAAGGTAAAATTTGTATATGGATCTGTAAGAGTTGCTTTCAGTTTCACCACCGATGATTCCGGAGAGCTGATAAAATAATCTGTCGATTCATTTTCAGAGAATACAATTTGTTGATTAGTCCATTCCCACTTTGTTAAAGGAGAGTTTAGTAAATTTGGTGTTGATGTATTATGAAGAGAGAGAGATGCCGGACAATGGGTGCAGTTTTCCTCTTCCTGAAATGTGGTCTGTGAGTTGGTTGGATTATGAACTGTTGTGTATATAGTATAGACATTATAACTACAACCATCTGCATAAAAAGAAAAAGTTTTTTCCACACAATTAAAATTATAATCATACACATAGATTTTGGCAGAATACAAAACACCTGAAGGAATGTTGGTTAAACTAAAGGAGTATCTTCCGTTTTGATCTGTCTGAATTGCCGGTCCATTCATTGAAAACTCAGCAGGAAGATAAGCCGGAGCTGTAAAACGAAAGAAAACCCAGTAATTTTGTATTGGCTGTGACTGCATGTTTTTTACATATCCAGTAAAAGAAACATCTGCAGCAAACAAAGAACAGCTCAAAAATAATAAGATATAGAGAATTGTGGTTTTTTTCATGGAAACGGAAAACATTGGTTAAAAAATAATTCGGAACCCTGAATGTAACCCAAAGGCATAAGGTGTTCTTCTTGAAGGCTGATTGCCTGAAAACATTGGGTTCAGGAGATATCTGTAGGTTGGTGTAATATAAAATTCAAGATTTGAATTGATTTTATATGAGCCCCCTATGCTGAAAAGGAAACTCCAGTATTGTGCATTTCTTTTTTGAGAAAGCAAACTTTGTTCAGCACTAATCAGAGATATGTTTTCGTTGTAATACGATTTATTTTGTGCTGATGTATAGATGAGAGAACTGTAAGAAAAGCCTGTTTTAGCTTCAAGGGATATTCGTTTAACCGATTTGCGAATTCCAATATACACAGGGATCTGTAAATACATGTATGCATCATCTTTTGTTTCAAGTTCTTCTGTTGTTGTGGTTTCGTAGATTGACACAAGAGATGTAAAAAACACTGGTTGAGTAACATATGCTCCCTGTATGGGATCCCAAACATCCAAAAACTGCACTGAATCAACCTGTTCGTATTGGCTAACCAAAGTTTCTGTTAAAGTCACATTCTTATAGAGATTTGTTTGTGTAAGGAATGTGCCGGTTATGCCGGTTTCAAAAAACAAATCATTTGCTGTATATCTGAGAGTTAGGTTGAGGCTGAAGTCTGTAGTTTTTCGGGGAGTATAAAGTGCCGGGTCAAAATAAAACAATTCAGACTGAAGACCAACATTAAGAGAAATCTCAGAGGTATTAACATAATCAGGCGGAGTGTTGTTAAACTGGGTCTGTGATAATTTGGAGAGTACAGGATTCCCATAATAGCCAAGCAAACCAGATTTCAATGGCATCATAGTTAGTGTCGGGTTATTATCTGTGTTAGTGATGATAATCTCTTGTTGTTCTTCTTGTTGTTCTTCTGCAAACAATGATTCAGCATCTGAGCTAGTGTTGGTGCTTTCCTGCAGTTGCTCAGACTCCACTACACCCGTTTCTGTTTTCGAAACTCCCTTTTTTGATTGAGTAAACTGAACTGGATTGTTTGACTCGGTATTATTATTTTGAACAATGCTTGTTTCAAGCAGAGTCACGGTGTTGTTTTCGAAATTATTGTTATCAATGAGAACTTGTTCACTGACCTGTTCTGCTTCAGTCATGTTAATGGCATCGTTTTGATTTTGTTCAGAGTTTCTGATGCTGACTGTAGTAATAAGAATTGTTCCAACAAAAACAGTTCCCAGAAAAATTTTTGAAAAAGGAGTAAGAATCTGTCCCCAGGGACTATATTTTGGAATTACCGGGGCAATTCTATCCCAGAGATGATTCGAAGGCGTCATCTCAACATTGCTCAGCTTATCTCTGAGCAATTTATCAAACTCATTATGATGCATCGACTTGTTCATGGCATTTTCCTGAATAGTTTGCAATTTTTTTTTGTAAAACCTTTCGTGCTCTTGAAAGCTGCGATTTTGATGTGTTCTCTGAAACACCCAGCTGTGCTGCTATTTCTTTGTGAGAAAAGCCTTCAACCACATAAAGGTTAAACACAAGGCGATATCCTTCGGGTAGAGTTTGAATGAGTCTGATAAGCTGTTTATAAGACATGTTGTCAACAGCATCCACGCTCATTGGAGATGTGTGACTCACATTGTCAATGTCAACAGACTGATTGTGTTTTAAATTACTTTTATAGTAATTTATTGCAGTATTAATCATAATACGCCTGACCCAACCTTCTAGCGAGCCTTCATATCTGAATTTTTCCAGGTTTTGATAAACCCGGATAAATCCTTCCTGCAACATATCTTCAGCTTCCATTTTGTTTTTGGCATATCTGATTAATACTCCGAGCATTTTTGAAGAGTACATTTCATAGAGACACTTTAGCGCTTTAGGATTGTTTTTTAGGCATTCCTTAAGCAATAATTGTTCATCCTCAATGAAATCTTCTTTCCTACTACTCACTTCAATAACAAAATTAAATCTGAAAACGTTGCTTGATTAGACAAAAATTTATACAAAAATACTAATTTTGTACGAAATATTTACAATTATGCGTAGGTCTTGCTTCGTAATTATCCTTGTTTTATCTCAGTTTTACATAGTTTTTGCTCAACAGGCAGAACAAAACTCACTATTATGGAAAATCAGCGGCAAAAATTTTAAATCCGCTTCATATATTTTCGGCACCATGCATGTCCAGGATGAAAGTGTGTTTCTGATGGATGAGTTGGTGAAAAAACACATCGACATGTGTGATGCATTTGCCATCGAAGTATTGCTTGATGAAGTAAATCCGGTGGCAGCACAGCAGCATCTGGTGATGAAGAATAAAACATTGAAAGATTTACTCACCATCGAAGAATATAATCTTGTCGATGAATATATGATTGAGAAAGTAGGACAGGGGCTTCTTCTATTTCAGAAAATGAAACCCTTTTTTCTTGCCACTCAGTTGTTGCAGGCTGACATGGTAAAAGATAAAGAATTGGCAATGGATCTGGATTTTCTTGCCTATGCCCGCAAACAGGGAAAATTTGTTTTTGGTATAGAAAGATTTGAAGATCAAATTAAAGCTGTTGACAAAATTTCTCTGGAAGAACAGGCAAAAATGCTTGTTAGAATGGTGTCTGACACCTCAACAGGAAATAGCAACATGGATAACCTTATGGCTGCTTATATTGCACAAGATATTGAGAATTTATATTTTCTCACAATATCTGATACAACAATGCCAGTTATATTTGTTGATGCTTTTGTTATCAAAAGAAACATAAACATGACCAAAACAATTATAAAAAACTCACGCAAACAATCAGTTTTCTATGCTGTTGGTGCAGCACACCTTGGGGGACCAAAGGGAATTATTGCGCTGCTCAGAAAAAAAGGATACACCGTAGAGCCGGTTTTTGAAATATCTTTAATGATAAATGAATAATGTTTTAGTAAGCTAAAATTGAACAAGCAGTTTCAAGTTTAGCTGACGGGGAGTGAGATAATTGGGCACTGCATATTGGCGGCCATACACATCATCCACCCATATATAAGAAATAGTATTGTTGATTTGGAGCAAATTAAACACTTCGAGGCTTATCCATGCATTTTGAACTCTGTGTAATCGTGCTGGCCTTCTTCCTCCTTCACTAATCAATTGTTTTGAAAAACCAACATCCACTCTTCTATATGCAGGCATTCGCAAAGTATGTTTGTACTTATCCGTGTTGGGAGGACCAAAAGGCAACCCTGTTCCAAGAAAAATCCCCAAATGCATTTTAAACGTTGGATTTCCCGGCAGATAGTCTTGAAAAAACAAACTGAAATTTACCCGCTGGTCTGTGGGTCGGGGCATGTAGCCCGGAAAAAACTGAGCACTGTCAACAGCAACATTGTTGAATGAATAGCCAGGCACAATCACTTCTCCGTCAGAATTATAAAACACCCAGTAGTTGTCTCCTATAATATCTTCCCTTGTTTGCATCACAGAAAAATTTATCCATGATTCCACATCAGGAACAAATTCTCCGTTGATTTTAAAGTCTATCCCTGTAGCATAGCCTTTGGCTGTGTGTTCGGGCAGATATCTGATGCGCACATTGTCAATGATGTAGGGAATAAGATTGTCCAGTTTTTTATAATACACTTCGGTTGAAAACTTGAATGGTCTGTTCCAGATGGTAAGGTCAACATCTGTTGCTCCCACAAAATGGATTGAACGCTGAGCTTTTACATCCTTGTTAATTGTTCCGTCATAATTTCTCAGTTCTCTGTAAAACGGAGGCTGATGATATACACCTGTGGCAAGTCTGTATGTTACCCGTTTATGTTTTTTTGGCCGGTAGCTCAATGACATTCTTGGACTGGCCACAATTTGTCTGTTCATATCCCAATATTGAGAACGTACTCCAGCCGTGAACACAATTTTATTAGAGTCTGGGGAAAATTCTCTGACAAACAACAAAAATCCTGAATATCTCATAGATTCAGTTTCAATCTGAGATCGGAGCGTATCTTTAATATACAAAAACTGATAGGGCTGTTGGTTGGGATTTACATAGCCAACTGAGTCGGGAGGTTTTGGAATTGAATATCCGGCTGAATCAAGATAGGACCATTCATTGATATTATCCTGAATTTTTTCATATTGGGTTTTTATTCCCCAGTTGATATGCCATTTGCCTGCAAAATATTTGCCTCTGTGTTCCGCATTGATAACACTGGCTGTGAGATAATTGCGTGAGTGATTGAGAAAAGCACCCACACCTGTGTTTTCCGAAACATCGCCGAATCCGGGTTTACCCATATCAGTTTCCAGTTTTCCAATCCAGTATTGTCCCAAAATATCATAAGATTCTTCTTCATTGGAGATGAAGGCTGCTGAAGTAAATTTCAGCTGTAGTTTGTCATTCGGTTTATGAGTAAACAGCAGTGCTGATTTATAGAGGTTGAACCTGTCAATTTCCTCGCCTGAAAAATATACAGTAAGCCGATAAGCTTCATTGATTGTGCCATATGAAGTTTCTCTGGTTTGTGGGACAAGTTTATAGGTATTCATACTCACATATCCCAGCCATGCAAGTTGTGTTTTCTTGTTGAAGTTGTAAGTGAGATAAGACTGAAAATCAGCAAAATTTGGCTGATAATCTCCTTTGGTTTCAAGTGCACTGAGCAAATATTTGCTGGTTTTATATCGTATGCCGGTAAGATAAGTAAAAGCTGTATCTTTTGAAATTCCTTCAAAGTGCAGGCTACCACCCAAAAGACTTACATTGATATTGGCTTCTGATTTGTACGGAACACGATATTGTACATCTAAAACTGAGGCTGTTTTATCACCATAAGAAGCATCAAAGCCACCGGAAGAAAAAAGCACTGATCCGGCAAGATCAGAATTCAGAAAACTCAAACCTTCCTGTTGTCCTGATCGTATTAGAAAAGGTCTGTATATTTCAATATCATTAACATAAACAAGGTTTTCATCATAATTTCCACCTCTCACGGAGTATGTGGAGCTTAGTTCTGATGTTGAAAACACACCGGGAGCGGTAAGCAGTACCATTTTTTCTATTCCTCCACCGGGAGAAGGCAGAAACTTGGCCACTTTGATATCAATTCGTTGCATCCCGTCTTTGGTTCCAATTTCTTCAATAACATCAACAGGGGGGAGGCTGGTTGCCAACTGTTTCATTTTAATATTGAGTGTTTTTATTTCTTTTTCCTGTAGTATAAACTCAAAAGTTTGAGGCTCCATTCCAACTCTAGAAAAGACAAGAGTTACTGGTTTCTTTGCAGGCACTGAAATACTATAAAAACCATAAGAGTCGGTCACTGTTCCTTTGCTGGTATTCATCACAGCAACAGTGACAAGTTCAACCGCTTTATTACTTTCATCTTTGATATATCCCCTAACCACAGCGTCAGTTTGTCCATGAAGGATATTTGTACACAACAGAATAAAAACTGTCAGAATGAAGCTAGTTATATGGTTATATTTGTTAATCACTTGTTGGTTGCTGTTTTTTTAAGAGCGTGCAAAGTTACAAAAACTAAGTAAAAGATAATGATTAGTCAGGCGGATATGTTCTCCAGTAGTCTGCATCTGATTTTTGAAATTCCCCGTTTTGCCATGCTTTGAAAAAGGCTGCCCATGCCATAGGATTGAGCAGATTATTCACAGGCATTTGTCCGGATGTATAATAATTCTGTACCTGGTTTTGTACATATTGTTTATAGTTTCCGCTTCCATCCATTGGCATTCTCATATAGTAGTCTTTTGAAGCAATAATTGCTATGTTTTTTCGTGCTCTTTCATAGTCATCGTCAGGGATTCTGAGAGAAAGAAAAGCATCTTTAAATTGAGAGGGACTTGGCCATGGATAAATGACTGTTTCAGGCAGATACACAGTGTCTGGATACATAACCTGAAACATGGTGTACTGGTCTTTTGACAAAGTATCTGGAATTTTATAATATGCTTTTTTAAATCCGATGCATGAAAAAACAATGATATCACCCGGACGTGCAACAAATGAAAAGAAACCATAAAAGTCGCTGATAGTCCCTCTTGATGTTCCTTTTATTAATATATGTGAAAATGGTATTGGAAAAAGACTGTCTCCTGTCACCACAATGCCAGAAAACTGAACCAGTTCGGTTCGTTGAGCTTTGGCAGCTGAGAAAAACAGCATCAGCATTACAAAAATTACAAAAAAGTTTTTCATTTCAGATGTAATCTAACGTAAGAGGGTTAAATTTATTACAAATAAACAAAATTTTCAAAGACAAAAAAAAGAAAAAGCCGGAAACTGAGTCCGGCTTTTTTAACATAGTTGTTGTTCTGAATACTAGCGAATAATAGTCATCTCTTCAATGAGATTAGTTGCTCCTGCATATTTTTCAGTAATAAACAGTACATATCTGATATCAACAGAAATAGTTCTTTGAACAGTTGGTTCATACTGAATGTCTCCGCTCATGGATTCCCAGTTTCCGTCAAAGGCAATACCTATAAGATGTCCGTCAGCATTAATAACAGGACTTCCGCTGTTACCTCCTGTAATATCATTGTCTGAAAGGAAACAAACTGGCATTGTTCCATTAATTCCGTAAGGTCCAAAATCTTTGTTTTTGTATAGTTCTTTCAGTTTTGGACTAACAATAAATTCATCTTCTTTGGGGTTTTCTTTTTCCATAATTCCCCTCATGGTTGTAATAAAATCATAATGTACTCCATCAGCGGGATAGTAATCAAGCACTTTTCCATATGACATTCTCATAGTAGAATTGGCGTCAGGATAAAAAGTTTTATCCGGTTGCATCAGCCTGAGTCCTTCAACAAATAATCTGTGGGCGCGATTTATCTTTTCTTCAACTGCACCATATTCACCATACACCGTACGAATCAAATCCACCATAGAAAGGGTTACTGCCCAACCCGGATCTTTTGACATCACTTTGTAGGTTGGGTTCTTCAGAAACTCTTCCAATCGGGTTTTATTAACAAATATGGACTTTGCATAAATATCATCAGCCCATAATTGAACATTCCCTTTGTATTTCTTTGTGATATTTTGAAATACTGAAGGATGTGATTCCACATCAATATCTCTGTACATCATTCCCATCAACTCTACAAACAAATGTTTGTCAACGGCACTATTATAGTCTTTAAAGTGTTGTTCAGCCTTTGGCAAAAATGCCTGTGCCATATCTGTAATGCTCTGGCTATATTTTGCTTTATCTGATTTCGAAGCTTCGTTTTGCTGATTCAGAGTGCCATATAGCTGAAATACGCCAAATGAAAAATAAATAAATTCAGGTCCCTGAAACACAGCTTCTTCAAGATATTTTAGAAGCTTTGCAGATTTTTCCATTTCCTGGTATCCTGTTTCCAGGTCACTAAGAATTGTACCATAGATTTTTTGACGTTCCGGATCTTTATTCACCCAAACAGTAAATTCATCCTCAAGATCTTTTCTTCTCTGTTGTACATTGTGTAGTTTTAAACCTTTTGTTTGTCCAATAAAGTATTTCCAGTAATTGGCAGTTTGTGCATATTTTGAAGCATATTGAATTCTGATCTTGGGATCAAGTTCCATATAGGATTTGAGAATTTCCAGTTTTTTGTCACGAATATCAACAACAAGCGGATTGTTGTATTTCAGTTGAAAATCAACACCATAAGAAGACATATATCTGTCTGTTTGTCCGGGAAAGCCAAAAATCATAGAAAAATCACCTTTATCAATCCCTTTAATAGATACAGGAAGATAGTGTTTTGGTTTGAGAGGAATATTGTCTTTGCTATATTCTGCAGGTTTTCCGTCTGGAGCAGAATAAACCCTCAGAAATGTGAAATCACCTGTATGGCGTGGCCACATCCAGTTGTCAGTATCTCCACCAAATTTTCCGATGGATGAAGGAGGCGCTCCAACAAGACGAACATCAAGAAATGTTTCGTAAACATAAAGATAATATTCATTTCCTCCGAAAAAGCTTTTCACATACACATTATACTTACCTTTTTCAGAAGCATCTCTTTCAATCTGTTTTATCGATTTGGAAATTCTCATCTCTCTTTCACTTTCTGACATTTCATAGGTGATTCCTTCAAGAACCTGATCTGTGACATCTTCCATTCTTTGAAGAACTGAAATTGTCATGCCCGGAATGGCAAGCTCTTCTTCATGACGATAGGCCCAAAATCCATTGGTAAGATAGTCATTTTCAATAGAGCTCAGTGTTTGAATGGCATCATAGGAACAGTGATGATTTGTTAATATGAGACCTTTGTCTGACACCAGTTCACCTGTGCAGAAAAACATATTGATACCATAATCTTTAGAACCCAATCCCACAATAGCATCTTTAATGCTTGGAACTTCGGTACTGTAAACTTGTTCGGGTTTCAGGTTTAAACCCAATTTTTTCATGTCGTCATAGTTCAACTTTTCAATCCAGATAGGTAACCACATCCCTTCGTCAGGAGGATTTGACGCGCTTGTCTTTGTTATCAATGCTGATGTAAAGATTACAAAAGCAAGAAAATACAATTTTAACTTTTGCATATTAGATACTTTTTTAAAATGATTAATTTTTTTGAATTGGCAAATATAGAAGTTTTTTTATATATAAAACACATCAGACAAACACCATTTGTCGAATTATAAAAATTGTCGTACAGAACAGATACATTAACTAAAAAAACCAATGTTTTATCCATCGTTTTTTTATTAAAAAATATTTCCTTCAGTACCCTGCTGTTTTTATAAACATTATTTTTTTTTTACGCTTATTGAATTACAAAAGCATTCAACCAGTCTCAACTCTTCCTCTACGAATGATATGTTGAGTTATAATTTGAAAACCTTGTAACTTTGCAGGTTATTTTTAAAACTAAAAAAACATACTGTTATGTCTTATATCACCAAAGAAAAACTATTTTCAAGAGAATGGCTAAAAGCATGGTCATTTATTGTTGCAGGAACTTTTATTATGGCCATTGGTTTTGTTTATTTTATATCTCCTTACAAACTGGCTCCGGGAGGCGTGTATGGTATTGCAATAATTTTGCATCATCTGTTTGGATTTCCCATAGGACTCAGCGGATTGCTGATGGATATACCCCTGACAATTATTGCAATACGAGTTCTGGGACCTAAATTTGGGATAAAAACCATTGGTGGTTTTGTCCTTCTTTCGGGGTTTATTACTCTTTTAGAGTTTACCCGTGGTTATGAGCCATTGGTTGAGGGAGATGCACTGCTTTCAAGCATTTTTGGAGGTGTTCTGGTTGGACTGGGACTTGGGCTGGTGTTTAAGTCAAGGGCAAGTTCAGGAGGCAGCGATATCATTGCCATGATTATTGCAAAATATACCAAATTACCCGTTGGTCAGCTTTTGATTTTTGTTGATGCCAGCATTGTTTTGCTTGGCCTTTTGGCTTTTGAGGACTGGAAAATTCCTTTGTATTCATGGGTTGCGATTTTTATCACCGGAAAAATGATTGACATTGTTCTGCAGGGAATCAGCCATGATAAGACATTATTTATTGTTTCTGATAAACACGAGGTTATCAGAGATAAAATAATCAATGACCTGCAAAGAGGAGGGACGTTTATTCAGTCAAGGGGCATGTATAACGGCTCAGAAAAACAAATGATATTCACTGTTGTAAGCAGGCGTGAAATGGCCATTTTGCAAGGTTTTATTCAGAAAGAAGACCCAAATGCATTTATGACTGTTATAGATGCCAATGAAATTATTGGAAACGGGTTTAAGTCTTTTGAACAAAAGGAAATATAATTGCACATCATTTCCTCTTTTTAAACACATTTAAAGCTTTTTAACAGGAATATTCACCAGCAAAAAATCAAAATCAGTTACAATATTAAAAAAATCAGTATTTTTGCACCCCAAAATGAAGATATCATGGCGAAAGTGAAAAACAATCCCAATCCAAAAAGTCAGAACCCACTTGAAACACAGGAAAATACCTTTTCAAAGGCTGAACGTTTTATTACTGAAAATCAAAAAATGATTACCTATGTAGTAGGAGGTATTGTGCTGGTAATATTGATTATAATGGGATATAACAAATTTATAAGACAGCCAAAAGAAATTGCAGCCCATGAGCAAATGTTTATGGCCGAATATTATTTCAAAGTTGATTCTCTTGATTTGGCTTTGTACGGAGATGGTAATTATCCCGGTTTTTATGATATTGTGGATGAGTATAGCTGGACTTCTGCATCCAAACTGGCACACTATTATATTGGAATGATTTTGATGAAACAAAATGATTTTGAAGAAGCGATTGTTCATCTTAAAAAATTTAAAAGTAAGGATGAAATTCTCGGTGCTATGGCCAACGGGGCCATTGGCGATGCGTATGTTGAGCTTGGAGACCTGGATGCTGCACTTAAATACTATATGAAGGCTGCTGACAACAGACCCAATTTTTTTGTTACCCCAATTTTTCTGACAAAAGCTGCCTGGATACATGAACAACAGGGAGAATATGAAAAGGCGATACAGATTTACCAACGTATTAAGCAAGAATATTTCCGTTCATTTGAAGGACGTGAGGCAGATAAAAACATCGCTTATCTGGAAGCAATAATGAATGTGGAGTAATAAACCATGCCCGAAAAAAAAACCAATCTTTCTTCAGCAGAAACCAATCAACTTCCTCAAATTAAAAAGGCAAGAATAGGTATTGCGGTGTCTATGTGGAACAAGGAGGTTACTTCTGCCATGCTTGAAGGTGCGCTTGACGTTTTGAAAAAATGCGGGGTTAAAAAACCCAATATTATCATTGAGTGGGTTCCCGGAAGCTATGAACTTCCACTCGCTTCACAATTTTTGATCCGCTATTGCAAAACTGATGCAGTTATTTGTATTGGATCTGTTATTCAGGGAGAAACAAGGCACTTTGAGTTTATCTGTCAGGCCGTTGCCCATCAGATTGCTCAAGTAAGCACAAACCATAATACTCCTGTGATTTTTGGTGTTCTAACAACAGATTCGATGCAACAGGCCATTGATCGCTCTGGCGGAAAACACGGAAACAAAGGAGTGGAAGCTGCTGTTGCTGCAGTTCAAATGATTGCAATGAAAGAAAAACTACGGGATTATTAATCCGTATAAATACAAAATAAATGAATGTGTTGTTTTTTGGTACTCCCGATTTTGCGGTACCATCATTACATGCTGTTGCTCACAGTCATCATACATTGGTCGGCGTTGTAACAGCTCCTGACATGCCTGCTGGAAGAGGTCTTAAAATAAGACAGTCTGCTGTAAAGGAAGCAGCATTGAACTATGATGTTCCTCTTTTTCAATTTGAAAACCTGGAAGATTCTGAATTGCTTGAGAAATGTGCTCAGCTAAAACCTGATGTTGCTGTTGTGGTTGCTTTCAGAAAACTTCCTGAGCAACTTTGGAAACTGCCCACAAAAGGCACCTTCAATCTTCACGCTTCAATACTTCCCGATTACAGAGGGGCTGCACCCCTTAACTGGGCAATTATCAACGGTGAAACTGAAACAGGATTAACAACCTTTTTTATTAATGAAGGAATTGACACTGGAAACATTATAAATACCAGGATATTGTCAATTGATGAACAGGATAATTTGCAGACACTGCACGATAAACTTGCTGTTGAGGGAGCAAAACTTGTTGTTGAAACTCTTGATAATATTGAAACCGGCAACATCTCTCCTGTTTCTCAACAAGAAATCATTACTTCAAAAAACCCAGAATTAAAACGTGCTCCAAAAATTTTTAAACATCATTGTAGAATAGATTGGATGAAATCTTCTGCTGAAATAAGAAATCTGATAAGAGGACTTTCTCCTGTTCCTGGTGCGTTTTCTGTTTTGAAACATAAGAATGGAGTCACAATAACAATGAAATTATTGAATGCCTCTGTTTCAGATATAAATGAAAACCTTACTCCCGGTCAGGTGAAATTTACCAAAAATGCCATTTTGGTGGGAACTGGAAATAATAAGATTCTTGAAATTTCAGATATTCAGCCCGAATCAAGAAAAAGAATGTTTGTTGAGGCTTTTCTCAACGGGATAAAAGAAACAGAAGGCTGGTATTTTGAAAACTAAAGCAAGTTCAGAGAATTTAATCATCTATGCTTAACAGAAAACAAAACTACTCCGTTTCCTGGGGCAATTCTTCTGTAGAAATCACTTCACAGGGAGGCGAAAGTCTGCGAATAGTTATATATCTTTTAATATAGTAATCCTGATTACTCATATTATCAATGGTAATTCCTTTATGAAGAGTTGCATGAATAATATAAATATAACCGTTTTCATCAACATCAACAACAAGTGCCACATGTCCAATACCTGTGGAGGAAGCATTTCTTCCTTTAAACAGGGCAAAATCACCTTTTCTGGCCTCTGATGCATCCACTTCTTTTCCTAATTCACCATAGGCTTTACTGGAATAAGGGAGCTGAAGTCCAAAGGGTTCAAAAATATAATACATAAAGCCGGAACAATCAAATCCTTTTTCATTTTTTCCACCATATTTATAAGGAACGCCCATATAATTTTTTGCATAAGAAATAACACTGTCAATCATGAGCATGTGTTCTTCAAGGCAGTTGTCAGTTGAGTCAGGAAATTCAGAATTGGCATGCAGTGATGTCAGTCCGGAAAATAAAAAAACAAGTATAAATATAAACGTTTTCATTGTAAAAAATCTGACTGCAAAATTACAAAAAATAATTTTACAATATCCTGATTGTAAAAACCATAAGATAATTATTGAGAATATCCAAAAAGCCCTTTGCTGATGATGTTTTTGCTTATGTATGCAGGAACCATGTTTTTCCAGGAATCGTCTTTGTTTTTTATCCTGCACAAAATATCTTTAGAAGAAGTGCTGGCAATTTTTTTATTCTTGTTTTTTATGTCAATGATTTTGTCATTATCAATAAAGAACTGAAACAAATGTTTCATCTTTTTATCAACAGAAATATTTTCAGATGTAAGTGTTTTTTTAGTTTCACTTTCAAAAAAGGGATACACATAAATTCTGGCATCATTGCTAAACAAAAGCCCCATTGCATGCAAACACCCACCCCTAAGGTTTTCATACCACATAGGCTGAATAAGTTTTTGAAGAATGTTGGCGCCCATAATAATTCTAACCTGACCTGTTTTGAAATCGGCAATATAATCACTGAGCCTGTAGAACTCTTTAAAGTTGGATATCATTACATTTTGACCCATTCCATTGAGCAGGTCAACACGATCAAGAAAATCGCGTTCATCAAAACTACCGTCTTCAAGGAGATTGTTTAAGGTGATTTCGCATAACTGCAGAGTGTTTTCGGTTTTAAAACAAGGTTCTTTTTTAAATAAGCCATACGATGTTTTAAGCATATCAAAACCAATATATGTGATTGGCCTGAAGCTTCCCCTGAGCAGCAACAGGTTTTTTTTGTACAAAAAATCTCCCGGACGACAAACATTGCCAAAACGATCAAAAACAGTTGCGTTTGTCATATTGTTTTTTACAAGTTGAACACTAAGCAGTCGGTTATCAACATAGCTCAGTGCCGGGCCGCTCATTCGGGCCATATTAATATCCACTCTTTCTCTGTCAAGATTGTCCATGAGAGATTGCAGAAAATAATTGGGACGGTCATGGTGATAAAGGCAGGCATAGAGCAAATTGACCCCCAGCGTACCCAGAGTATATTGCTGCAAAATTCCGTCATTTTCCAAAAGATTAACATGAAGAATCACAACATTTGGTTCGGCATGTTCTTCCAGTTGAAACTTTACCCCCATCCACCCATGACCTTTGTTTGTTTTGGAATAATTGAGTGTTTCAACAGTATTGGCATACACAAAGAATCTGGTATTGTCGCCCTGAAGTTTGTTCAAATTTTGCTGAAGCTCATCATATTCTTTGTTAAGCATCTGCATCAAGCGCTTTTCAGACACATATCTTTCTTTTCTACCATGATTATACAAATTGTCACTAAAGGTTTTATCATATGCAGAAACTGATTTTGCTATTGTCCCTGAAGCACCTCCTGCCTGAAAAAAACTGCGGGCAACTTCCTGTCCGCCTCCAATTTCAGCAATTGTTCCATAAAATGATGTATCCAGATTAATCTGAAGAGCTTTGCGTTTTTGAGAATTTTCAAAAGAGCCAGACATAAATATGGGTTTTTTACAAAGATAACACTTTTTTCAATCCTGTAGTATCTGCACAATCTTTCAAAAAGGGTACTTTTTTTACATCTATTAAATTGTGTTTTAAAGAAATTTTTTGAACTCAATTGAACGTGTTATGCCGTCGAAAACATCAATAAACACGTGGTACTTGTAAATAATAATAAAAAAACAGGCTGTTTTGTCTGTGTTTTTGGGGGTTTTAAACAAAAGATTTCAACAAAACACACAAGATATTAACATTTTCGGGCTTTTCCGCGGTGGTTAAAAAAAAATGTTTATCTTTGCATCACAATTTATTTAATAATACTTAAAATTGAAAAATTATGAACAAAGCACAATTAATTGACGCAATTGCTGCAGAAGCTAAATTAACAAAAGCTGACGCAAGAAAAGCATTGGATGCATTTGTAAATGTAACAGGAAAAGCTCTGAAAAAAGGTGATCGTATCACTTTAGTAGGTTATGGTACTTTCTCAGTTGCAAAACGCAACGCTCGCAAAGGTCGTGACCCAAGAACCGGAAAAGAAATCAAAATCGCTGCTAAGAAAGTTGTAAAATTCAAAGCAGGTGCTGATCTGGCCGGAAAAGTGAAGTAAGAATTTTCTTGCATCAATAAAAAAAGGGGATTGTTAATGTAACAATCCCTTTTTTTTATGACTCATCAGGGAAAGTCTGTTTTCCCTGATACAAATACCAATTATCTTTGAACTATAAAAAATCTTTAAAATATTGAGCTATCTTTTCATGAAGATGCCCCCTGTTTCCCCAGCCAACATTATGTTCTTCGGTGGGATATACAAAGTAATCAACCTGTTTGCGGCCTTCTATACTTTTTTCAAGAAACATCATACTGTGCTGCCAAACAACAACAGGATCAACAGCTCCGTGAATAATCAACAAACGACCTTCGAGTTTATCAGCCTTATTCAGCAAACTTGAATGTTCATAACCAGTGGGGTTATTTTCGGGTGTGCCCATATAGCGTTCACCATACATAATCTCATAATATTTCCAATCAGTGACAGGGCCTCCGGCAACTCCAACCTTAAAAATATCCGGTTCATTAAGCATCATGCCTATGGTCATAAACCCTCCGTAGCTCCATCCATGCACTCCAATGCGTGCTGAATCTACATAAGGTAGTGCTTTTAGATAACGTATCCCCTCCATTTGGTCTTCAATTTCAACACTACCCATGTTCAGGTGGAGTGCTGTTTCAAATTCAAAACCACGATTGGCAGAACCCCTGTTGTCCAGAGTAAAAACGATGAAGCCTTCCTGTGCAAGATAGTTTAAAAACAAACCAGCACCACCCAGCCAGCTATTTGTTACTAGTTGTGCATGTGGTCCTCCATAAACATATACTATTACAGGATACTTTTTTGTGGCGTCAAAATCTGCAGGTTTTATCATTCTGCAATACAATTCAACACCATCTCTGTTTTGAATGGAAAACACCTCTGTTGATGGCATGGCATATGATTGAAGGTGGTTTGGATTATCAAGCAGAGTTTCTGTTTTTTTTCCGTTGGTTTCAATTATGTCAATTCTTGAAGCAATTTCCAGGCTGCTATATTGGTCAATACAATAATTTCCACTGGTATTGATGCTTCCATAATGTGTTCCGGCATCAGTTGTAATCTTTTGAATGTTATAATTCTTCAGATTTATTTTATAAACATGTTGCTCAATGGGCGATTCCCTGTTTCCATGAATATACACAAATTGTCCCTTTTCATCAAATCCCAATATTTCAGATACCACCCACGAACCGCTGGTTACCTGTTTTATTTGCTTACCACTGGTATTATACAAATATAAATGCATAAACCCGTCTCTCTGACTCATCCATAAAAACCTGTCATTACTCCCGGGGATAAAATACAGTGGATGAAGAGGCTCAACATATTTGTCTGATTTTTCTTCAAAAAGAGTTCTAACAAAATCTCCGCTCAAGGCATCATACATATTGAGCTTGAGATGGTTCTGCCCTCGGTTGAGAAGGCCTATAAACACATATTTTTCATCAGGACTCCATGTAACCGAGGTGAGATATTGCTCTTTGGGCTCCCCTGTTTTCATAAATACAGTTTTTCCTGAATTAATATCGTATACTCCTAATGTTACATAGTGGCTTGTCATTCCTGCCATGGGATACTTTTCAGGAACATATTCGGCTACTCTTGCTGTAACATCTACAAGAGGATAGTCGGTTACTTCACTTTCATCCATCCTGTAAAATGCAAGATAGTTTCCTTTGGGCGACCAAAACGTCCCTTTTTTGATACCAAATTCTTCCCTGTGAACATAGTTGCACATTTTGATTCCTGGTTCGGTTTCGTTTGTTACTGCAATTTCTTTCCCTTCAACAGCAATGAAAAGATTATTTCCCTTTGTATAGGCCATAATATTATTTTCTGTACAAAAATCCAAAGATTCAGCTTCATCTGTCCATGAATTGAGTTTTTCCAGATTTTTTTTAGAAACATCGTATGCAAAATACATATTCGCGTGCTGAAATAAAAATATATTTTGGTCTTTCCACTGGGGAAATGGCAAGCGCGCCATATTACCCAATGATCTGTCAAACTCTGCAACAAAGGGAGCTAAAAGCTTTGAAAGTTCATTTGCAGTCACAATAGTCTCGGTTTTTTTTGAAGGATATGACGTTCTGTAAAGGGTGCTCATATCTTTGCTGAAAGCGATATCATTGGTTTCTGGAATCCAATCAAGCAACCTGATTCTTTGCGGATACAATGCAGCATTGGTAGTAATGGAGTAAGGGTCAAGTTTTTTGTTTTGAGCGTAGGTATCAGTATATAAAAAAACAATACTTACACAAACAAACATTAGCAGACTGAAAAAAGATTTCTTCATGGTTGTCGTTTTTGTTGTTAAATGATATTTTTAATTTCTCTGATTAGTTCGGGATTGCTTTGTGCGGCATTTCCAATGACGATGGCTGTAGCTCCGGCATCCAGAATATCTTTTGCTGTTGCTGCATCCCTGATGCCTCCTCCTGCAATGAGCGGAATATTGATTTCACTGTAAACGGTGCTGATAAAGTGATGACTCAGGGCATGTTGTGCTCCACTGCCTGCATCGGCATATATACATTTCATTCCCAGCATTTGACCTGCCAGAGCTGTGCAGGCAGCAATTTCAGGCTTGTTGGCAGGAATTGGAAGCGTATTGCTCATATAATGTGCCGTTGTTAAACTTCCTCCGTCTATCAGCATATATCCTGTTGGAATAATTTCCAAACCGGAATTTTTTAGTGTGGGTGCTGCCAAAACCTGATTGCCAATCAAAAAATCAGGATTTCGGCCAGAAATAAGACTCATAAACAAAATAGCATCTGCCTGATTATCTATCTGGCGATAGTTTCCGGGAAAAATACAAACAGGGACAGAAGTTCTTTTTTTTACTGACTCTATGGTTTTTCCCATATCTCCTTTTGTAATCAAACTACCTCCAATGAACACAGCATCTGCTTGATTATTCTCAGGAGTATTAAAAAACATCTCTGCTTTCTGTTCATTAAAATCATCGGGGTCAATGAGCAAAAACAACAGTTTTCTGCCAGCCTCATATGATTTGGTTAATTTTTCAAGCAACAACATAAACCAATGTTTCAGACAACAAACCTACAATTTTTTTGGGAATTATGATAAAAAACCTATACATCCTCTATCCTGCATGGTTTAATGGAAAAAAAGTGAAATAGCAATATATCCTATGGGGCTACAAATCAGATTGTTTGCAAAAGTTTAGATAGGCGTTCAAATTCATTTTTAACTTGTTTCATCCCAACAAGGCCACCTGCCGCACCTGATGTTTTTTTGGCAATTTCAAGACGCATGTCGCCTCCTTCAATGGGAGAAACAATAACAGCAAACTTGAAGTGTTTAACAAATGCACCGAAAATAATCCTCAATGCCATACTGCCTTTTTCATAAACAGCATTGCCAGCACTTCCTTCAATCATTTTATAACCGGCAGTAAGAATTAAGTCATGTACCTTTTTTCCTAAATCTTCTTGTAAAATTCCACCATATTCAAGAATAATTTTACCTTCAGACAAACTTTCTTTTTTAAAATGCTTTTCCATATATTGTTCTTGTTTTTTAATGAATAATCAAATAATTGTGTGGTTTATGATTTTGATGATATCAAAAATTTCAATTACAAATTTACACTTTTTCCAAACACAATTGGCTTTTTGGAAAAAAAACCTGTAATTTTGCATAAAACAGACAAAAATGAGCAAAACGTTTATTTTAATTCTTATGATGGGGCTATATATCTCTTCTTTCGGACAGGAAAAAAACAAAATAATTTTTGATGAAAAAGCACAAAGAGAGGTAATACAGGGCTACTGCGATGCAGATGGACTAAAAAACACTGTGTGGTCAGAAATATATGAAGGCATGTATGATACCTATCAGCCTCAGATGGAAATTTTGTTTCAGCTTATTCCACTCATGCAAAACATTGAAATTGTGGTTACGCTGGGGACCTGGTGTGGAGACAGCAAACAACATGTGCCTGTATTTATAAGGATACTTGACGAGATGCAGTTTGATAAATCAAAACTGAATATGATTGGGCTGGACAGAAATTTCGACAGCGGTGAAATGGGAATGAGGCCATGGGATACAGAGAAAGTTCCAACTTTTATTTTTTTCTCCGGAGAAAAGGAACTTGGACGAATTATTGAAACACCTGAAGGAAGTCTTGAGGAGCATATGGCAAAAATTATGGGCTTGTGATGAAAAAGAGAGACAAACAAAAACCACCTGAAACCGCATTGCATATAATGGCTGGTATTGAACAACCTTCTCAGGTCAATGAAGAACTACTTGCTCAATTAAAAAGCAAAAAGATTTCTACTGATGTTGATATTGATGGTTTATATTCAGGTATTGTGAGTGGTGACAGGGTTTTGCTGAGCAAAGCCATCACGTTGGCAGAAAGCAATCTTGAAAAACACCAGGAAGCAGCACGATTACTTGTTGATCGTTGTTTGCCGCTTGCAGGCAAATCACTGAGAATTGGTGTAACAGGAGTGCCGGGAGTTGGGAAAAGTACATTTATTGAGGCAATGGGAGTGTTTCTCATTGAGAAAGGTCATAAAATTGCAGTTCTTGCAGTTGATCCAAGCAGTGAGCGATCAAAGGGAAGTATTTTGGGAGATAAAACACGTATGGAAATTTTGTCAGCTCAGGACAAAGCATTTATCAGGCCTTCTCCTTCGGCAGGCACTTTGGGTGGTGTGACACGTAAGACCAGAGAAACAATTATTTTGTGTGAAGCTGCCGGATATGATATTGTTTTTGTTGAAACAGTTGGAGTGGGACAGTCCGAAGTGCTGGTGAAAAGCATGGTTGATTTTTTTCTGCTGCTTGTGCTTGCAGGAGCAGGTGATGAGCTACAGGGAATCAAGCGCGGAATTATGGAAATGGCAGATTCCATTGTGATAAACAAAGCCGATGAAGATAATTTGTTGAAAGCGCAATCAAAAATCACAACTTATGAACATGCCCTGCATTATTTTCCTGCATCAGATTCAGGATGGATGCCAAAAGTAATTGATTGTTCTTCAATAACAGGCTATCATATTCCTGAAGTTTGGAAAATAATCAGTGAGTATTTGGTATTGGCAAAGGAAAACAGTTTTTTTGAGCAAAATCGCAAGGAACAGGAAGTAAAACGAATGTATCAGACCATAGAAGAGGTTCTGCTCAGTGAATTCTATCAACACCCTGAAATTATACCATTGCTCAAAGATTTTGAAACATTGATTCGGCTTAAAAAATTATCCCCTTATCAGGCTGCAGGAGAGCTGATTAAAAGACATAAAAAATAATTGTCCACTATTGTCCTTCGATGGACATAATTGCTGCTTTCAGCACATCATCAGCGTCTTTTATAATCGGATAATAACATTCATATCCATATAAGTTACGACCTATATTCGCCTTGAGATGAGTAGAAATAAATTTTTTCTCGTCTGCATTCACTTTGATATTGCTTATGTTCTGTTTTGATTTGTTGTTCTGACCAACAAAGCTCACATATTGGTTCCATATGTTTTCAGTAATAATAAAACCAGAAATAAATCTATCCTCATTGGCAAAAGTCGTATTGAGTTTTTGTCGGTTTTTGTCAGCATATTCAAAACTGAACTGAAAAATCATTGATAAAAATACATTGAGAGAATCATTTTTATATATGCCCGGATATGGAACATGAATGTCAGGGGTAATTCCACCACCCCCATAGACAATTTTACCACTTTTCGTTCTGAATTCAATAGAATCCTGAGGGGCATTATCATTTCCTGTGGTGAATTCATCCATAACCCTGTTATAGAATTCATCATAATATGCTTCAATTCCCTTATCATATGTTCTCTGTATGGATCTTCCCACGGGAGTATAATATCTTGCCACAGTTAATCTGATTGCTGAACCGTCTCTAAATGGCAGTTGTTCCTGCACCAGCCCTTTTCCGAAAGTGCGTCTTCCAATAACCACGCCTCTGTCATTGTCTTGCACAGCTCCTGCTACAATTTCGCTTGCTGAAGCTGAAAACTCATCAACAAGTATTGCCAGTTTCCCGTTTTTGAACAAACCATGACGTGTGGAATATGAGTCTTTTCTTGCCCTGTGTAAACCCTCAGTATAAACCAGCAGCACGCCTTTGTCAAAAAACTGATCTGCAATTTCAATACTTGCATCCAGAGAGCCACCTCCGTTACCTCTCAGATCAAAAATAAGATTTTTCATTCCCTGTGATATTAATTTGTTCAGTGCATCAACAAATTCTGCCCCTGAATTGAAATTAAAGTTTGAAAGTTTGATATATCCTGTTTCTTCTGTTATCATTCCTGCATAATCAATACTATATGTTGGAATCACGTCTCTGGTTATTGTAAAATACAACAGTGTGTTCATTCCGCTTCTTTTAATGCCCAGGGTCACCTTTGTTCCTTTTTTTCCCTTGAGCAATTTCATAACTTCATTATTGGTTATTCCGGTTCCTGCAATGTTTTCACCTTCAACTTCAATAATACGGTCGCCTGCTTTCAATCCCATAATTTCTGAGGGTCCATTGGCAATGGTTTGTATCACAAGCACAGTGTCTTTCTCAATGCGAAACTGAATACCAATTCCTTCAAAATTTCCAGTCATTTGTTCATTAACAAGAGCAAACTCTTCAAGAGAAATATATGTTGAATGTGGGTCAAGATGCAGTAATATGCTTGATAAAGCATCCTCAACCAATGCTGTAAATTCAACAGAATCCACATAGTTTTCTTCAATATATTTGAAAATATCTGATATTTTTTCAAGCTGACCCTGAGATTCGGATTTTGGTTTAAACAGAGCATTCTCACCCTGAGAAAAATAAACACCCAACCAAAGTCCTGCCACAAGTGTCAGAGAATAAAAAATATAATGATATTTTGATGAAAAGAATGGTGAATTACTCATATATGAAGATTTTGCACAAAATTACAAAAAATGTCTGTGCTTTAATACGATGTCCATGCTGTGTAATTTCTTATTCCGGGCCTTATTCATAATCTTCTGTTATTATTACATTTATCTTTTCATTATTTTTGCAGAAAATAATTGCTGATGATCAGAGTTTTTAAATTTGGTGGGGCATGTTTAAAAGATGCTGCAGCCATCAAAAATGCAGCTAATATAATTAACAAAACAATTGATGATAGTCCTCTGGTTCTTGTGGTTTCTGCAATGGGAAAAATGACAAATGCTTTTGAGCAATTACATAAAAACTGGCTTGAAGGAAAAAACACAAGTGCAGATATTGAACATATCATTACTTTTCATCAGGATATCCTGCAGGATTTGTTTGATGAATCTGATTTTATTCAAGAACAGTTTCATCAGATAATTGAAAAGATTGTGCAATTGCTTCAAAAATCAACCGGAACAACATATTCATTTGACCAGTCATATGATTTGCTGGTTCCATACGGGGAGCTGATTTCTTCTTTGATTGTTCACGAATTTTTAAAAAAACAGGGATTTCATTCACATTCTGTTCATGCTCCTTCTCATATTTTTGCCGATGATACATGGAGAGAAGGTCGCATCAACTGGGAAAAAACTGTGAGTCAAATTAAACAGGAAATTCTGCCAATTCTCAGCAGTGACGATAAATCAGTTATTGTTAGTCAGGGTTTTATTGCAGCATCTGCTTCAACCCAAATGATTACACTTGGAAGAGAAGGAAGTGACTTTACAGCTTCAATTTATGCATATGCTCTTGATGCAGAAAGCGTTACCATATGGAAAGATGTACAGGGAATTTATAATGCCGACCCAAAAAGTTTTGAGGAAGTTACCCTCATTCCAAGCCTTTCCTATCATGAAGCAGTTGAACTGGCCTATTACGGACAATCAGTTATTCATCCCAAAACAATAAAACCGTTACAGAACAAAAAAATTCCATTACATATCAGATCCTTTGTGGACATTAATTTGCCCGGAAGCATAATCAGCTCCGACAGCTCTCACGACACAGATATCCCGTGTTTTATTTTGAAAAAAAATCAGGTTTTGATTTCTGTTTCCCCAAAAGATTTTGCTTTTATTAATGAACAGAATTTAGGAGAAATCACAGCGTGTCTTGCTGAAATAAGAGTAAGGATGAATGTAATGCAAAACAGCGCCATTAGTTTTTCCTTTTGTGCAGATTATAATGATTTCAAACTCACTCATCTGACAAAAAAGTTGGCAAACAAATATTTTGTCAAATACAATAACGGGCTTGAACTCATTACAATCAGAAACTACAATGACAAGATTATCTCGAAGCTAACAAAAGGAAAGAAAATTCTTCTTGAACAAAAATCCAGATCTACAGCACAGCTTGTAACTGCTCAGCACAACTTTTTATAAGCCACGAATACTTCGATACTTCGACGATGCTCAGTACGAGCAAGCTCAGTACAAGTACCCGAATAAACACGAATAATTCCTTTGGTTCTGCAACCAATGGCTTTTGTATTGCTTAGTGCAACATATTCGTGGCTAATAAACTACGATATTTTTTAATGTTGAGCAGTTAAAAAAATTAATACTTAATTTAAAACCAATGATGTTAATTTTTTATATGTTTGCAACTTCAAAAAAAATTATATGGCAGTGGCTTACTATATTTCAAGACTGTTTTTTACTTTTTTAACTGTTTATTTTCTTATATTTTTGCAGGTTTTTGGACAAACTACTGAACGGCAGACAGAAACATCTTCATATACAATTGCAATTTCGTCCATTGTGAAGGCATTGCCAGGAAAGGCAAACATTGATTCCAATCCTCATTTGAATAACATTTTTAATGAGTTGTTCGAAGAATCTGAAAACTGCAGGCAAAAGGGTGATTATGCAGGGGCACTGGAGTATGATTATCAGGCACTGGCACTGGCAGAGGCGATTAATCTTCCGGGGGAAACAGCAAGGGCATACAACAATATTGGAATCAGTCAATACAGAATCCAGTCTTTTGATATGGCAGAAAAATTCTTTCTTCTTGCAGCATCTGTCAGAGAAATTCTAAAAGACACATTGCGACTGGCTGATACATATTGTAACATGGGAATGTTGTATGATGATTTGGGTAGATTTGATGAAGCATTCTCAATATATCAGAAATCTCTTGAATTGTTCAGATTAAAAGATTTATATGACGGAATGGCCGATGTGTATAACGGACTTGCCGGACATTATTATATGACCGGAAAAATTGATAGTGTAACCCATTATGCCACTCTGGCACTTGACATGTATACAATACTGGAAAATAGTGAGTCTGTTGGTTTTATGCAGATTAATATCGGAGCTCTCTACAATGTAACCGGTCAACATCAACGGGCAATGAAAAGCATACTTGACGGAATTGAAACTGCAAAAACCAGCAGCAACCTCAATCAACTCAGGCAGGGTTATCGTAGTTTGAGCGAAACATATGCATATATGGGAAATTTTGAACAGGCCTACATAAACTATAAAATTTATGAACAGTATAAAGACTCTGTGTTTAATCAGGAAAAATCTGCTGTCATTGAAGAACTGCAAACAAAATATGAAACCGACAAAGCACAGAAAGAACTTAGTATAAAGAGAACACAGTTACTTCAGCTTGAAGTTGATATGCAGAAATCAAAAAACATCAGAAACATTATTGTTTTGGCATTAATAATTATTATTATTGTCACGGCTGCCCTGTGGCTCAGATACAGACAAAACAAAAAAACAACAATCCTGCTCAATGAAAAAAATGATAAACTCAATGAGTTGAATGCAACCAAAGATAAGTTTTTTTCCATTGTTTCACACGATTTGAAATCACCCGTTTCTGCTGTGGCAAGACTGGTGTCAGGACTTGAACAGTCACTTGACCACCTGGACAAAGACGCACTGAAAAATTATCTGTCGGAGCTTGCAAAAACCACAGATAATCTCAATGACTTTTTGAAAAAACTACTTTCATGGGCACTTTCACAAAAGGGATCACTGAAACCTTCTTTTGAAGACCATAATCTTTGCAATATTTTGAATGATGTTGTCAGCTCTTCTGCTGCCGATGCACAAACACTCAACAAAACAATTCAAATGCATTGTGATAATAATGTGAAAATTTGTGCTGACAGATCAATGATTGAAACAGTGATCCGCAATCTGTTGTCCAATGCCGTCAGATTTGCAGACGAGGATTCAGAGATACAGGTTAAAGCAGATATTGTTAATGGTGATGTTAAAATCAGTATTTCCAATAAAGGACCGGGCATTGCAGAAGAAGATGTGGACAAGCTGTTCAGAATTGACGGAATGGCAGGCATGATACAAAACCACAAAGAAAAGGGAACCGGACTGGGACTTATCCTTTGTTATGAGTTCGTTGGACTGCACAACGGAACAATCTTTCTTGAAGATAATTCTGCTGATAACACTTGTTTTACTTTTACTATTCCGATAAAACAGCCTGTATAAAAAAATCAGTAAAATTCCTGATGTTTATTAACCCTCACCATACCTACATTTGCATTTCACTTTAATACTAAAACATATGTTAACACCTGAAATTTACGCAGAAAAAGTGTATGCGATATGGGAAGAATCTCTACACAAACTCAACTTGCTGATAGGAGAAAAACCCGAAATGACAGAAGAACTGAGAGAAAAGCTCATGGAACTGAAAGAAGAAACCATTCAGAAACTCATTGTTTACGGCAAACAACACAGCGAAATGCCCGATGCAGAAAGGCAATCATCATGCAACAGAATGGTAATGAAAATGGGGGGCATGGCATCAAACCCCAACTGGGCAAACACAATGAATGAATGTTTCAAACATTATTCAGCAATTGACCGTACATTTTCAAACGAAATTTCAAAATTCAATATTATCACCCAATATGCTGATTTTGAATTGCTAAAAAAACAGGCACCCGCTGAAGCAGAAAGATTGGGTTTGGTGTAGTGAAAAAAAATGTTTTTTAGTCCTCTGCTGGGTTTGTGAACGAATTCTTTTTTATAAAATTGATACAGGGTAAAAAAATGTGTGTAATTTTACATACAGTTTTAACTTAATCAAGTCTGTATGCAAAAAATTTCCGTTGGCCTGATTGACGACCACAAAATTGTCAGAGATGGTGTCAAATTATTACTTCTGGGAAAAGAAAAATATACTATTCTGTTTGAGGCAACCACAGCAATGGAAATGCTGTCACATCTGAACACAACCAAGCCCGATTTGCTGCTGCTTGATTTGAATTTGCCGGGATTGAGCGGGCTGGATGTTATTGAAACAGTTTTTTCAAAATATCCTCAAATTAAAATTCTTGTTCTTTCGGCAAACTGTGATGAAAACAGTATTCTTTCTGCGATTGACAAAGGTGTTCAGGGGTATATTTCAAAAGATGCTGATTCTGAAGAATTGTTAAAAGCAATTGAAGTTATTACCGAAGGGGAAGAGTTTTTCGGAGAAACAGTTTCAAAAATTGTATATCAGAGTTTTCTTAAAAAAACCAAAATTGATGTTTTGTCAGATCCCAGTAATCCAAACTTTACAGTTCTTTCAGAAAGAGAATTAGATGTTCTGAAATGTTTTGCCGAAGGAATGAGCTACAAACAGGCAGCTGATTTTCTACACATCAGTCCGCGAACTGTTGAAACTCATCGTGTTAATATCATGAAAAAACTTGAAATGGAAAATCTTGCACAGCTCATAAAATATGCTGTACGTAACGGAATTGTTTCACTTTAAAAAAATGTGTTTTAATTATGAAAAATGTTTTTTTTGTATTATTTTCTGCAAGTTCTGTAAACTATGAAGAACTCAGAAAGGAAGCCCGAAAAATGGCAAAAATGTTTCTGAATGCAGAAACAGAAGAAGACCCCTCATCGCAGGAGGCAAAGTTTCTGGAAGCTGAATCTTTTTCAAGCCAGATTGAAGAAAAATATGGCGGCTATGATGAAGCCACAATTGAAAAAATCAGAGAAATAATTGACGAAGAAACCAACAAAGTCAGCATGGAATACTTTAGGCAGGAAACTATGGATGGTGATAATGAAGAAGATTTGTAAATAAATCATTACTGACCGACAAAAACCAATGACAACTCATAAAAGCATTGGCAACACATCTATATATGTCAATCAGTCTTCCTGCAGGGTCGTTATTTTTATCTGCGTAATCTGTCCCGAATTCTTCGGAATAAACTCCATCTGTGGACTCTTATAACATGCAATATTTCCATGCAGAATATGTGGCGAGTTGTGACCTTCGACATAGCCAGCACAAGAACACAGAAAAACAACAGAAATTTAATCGGTCAACAGTGTAAATGAATTATTCTTTCACAAAACGTGCTATTCCTGTTGTTTCACTATCACAGTTCAAGCGAATTGTGTATATGCCCGGCATCAGATGTTGAATGTTCAAAACAACCGGTGTTGAACTCTGGTTTTTTTCAAGAATCTTTTTTCCTGACACATCAAAAAGCTCAATATTGCAGATTTTTTTATAGTCAATTTTACTCAGACCAACTGTGATTTGATGATTTGCCGGAGAGGGATAAACATAAACATTGTTCATGGACAACTGATTGTTGGGTAGGTGTAAATTGACTATTTCTTCAAAATTACCTGTTCGGGTATTGCTGCCTTTGTATGTACCCCACAACACATCCTGAGGACTGTAGCTTTGCTGAAGGTCATATACATTTATAAAAACTGAATCTATGCCCATGCCAAAAGTATTTGTATAAGTCAGTGCCACCAGATTCAGTTTGCCGTCACCACTCACATCTGCAAAGCAAACTCCATTCATAAAAGACCAACCCTTTGGACGAAGAGGAAATCCGTCAATTTCTCCTGAGCCATCAGTTGCATAAGCATGAATGAATCCATTTCCATCAACACCCAGCATATTTGAACCAAATACAAGGTCAAATACTCCGTCTTGATGAATGTCAGCAACACAAATAACTCCTTCCAGTCCTCCTGACTTAACAATTGGCAAACCAGGCAGCATCACTCCCGATGAATCCCAGCCAAACAACATCTGATCGGCCGTTTCTCCAATTGAACGACTCATAAATATCTGCCATTGATTGTTCATTTTCACCACTGTTGGTGGTGAATATGTCCAGTCGTTATCAGGTACATCAACAGGCCAGCCCGGGAAATTGTTGCCATTTGCATCTGAAATGTAATATTTGGGAGCGTCACCATGGGATGAGCCAATAATCTCAAGCTTATTGTTATTGTTCAGGTCAGCCAGCACAGGTGATTGATAGCTATACTTTTGTCCGGGTTCGGTTATAAGCGGATAGCCTGGTTTTATAGAACCATCAGTACCGAACACATATCGGGCATTTGTTGAATTCACAATAATGTCTTTGTCGCCGTCACCATCCACATCACCAACTGAAGGTGTTACGGCAGGAATACCATTGAGTGTAACAGGCCACCCCGGATTTAATGAAGTGCCGTCATGTTTCAGTATATGCACTCTGCCGTCAGGCACGATGCGTTCACAAACGACAATTTCGTGTTTCCCATCCCCGTTTAAATCTGATAAGGCTGGAGCACAAATCATCCAGTTGTTGCTGAAATTCACCGGCCATCCTGTGACAATATTTCCGTTGCGATCAAACAAATAAACCCTTCCGGCTGCAGGCACTCCCCCTGTTGTAAGTACAATATCAGGATATCCGTCTCCTGTCACATCTGCTAATGAAGGAGGATATACTGCCGTTCCGGTGATTTTTCTCTTCCATATCATTGAATCTGTGTTGAATACAAAAAGGGTATCATTGATTGCTGTAATAATTTCAGGTATTCCGTTTCCTGTAAGATCGTGCAATGTGAGATTTCTCATATTTTTAAATGATGGATTGGCAACAAAACCCATGGGAAACCCTGGCAACTGCTCAAATGTGGTTTTCGACTGATAATATTCAGTTACCCACACCTCTTTCACATCCAGAGTCATGTCTTCATTGAGCTGTGAAACATATGCGTTTTGTGCATTGATACTGAGACATAATATGATTGAAATAACTGATAATTGTAATTTCATAAAAGTTGTTTTTGGGAGATTCACAGTTTTAAAGCAGGCACAAATGTACAAAATTTCATGCATGTTTTTTTCATTGCATGAATTCTTTCCACGAACATCATGGGAAGAAAGGCGAACAATCAGCAAAAGATGCTTCATCCTCCTTTGCTTCGGCTGTGCACTTCGACAAGCATATTTCGGTAGGCGTAATACATCGCAGTGTGGCACTCAGCACAAGCGTCGGAGTTCAGAGGCTGTATCAAAACCAGCTTTCCCGAAAATTATTATTGCCCTAACATTGAAATTCAGAAGTATAGCTCAATATTAGTGCTTATGGCTATTCGTGTTTAATTGGGGGTCGGTTTTTTCTTTTGCCAATTTATCACGATGTGACTGAAGCACAAAAACACAGAATTTCACAGAAGCTATGTGTCTTATTTTGTGCTTTTTAGTGTTTTGGAGATTCTGTGGCTAATAAAAATCGGAAATTAAGTCGGACAGTAATGACAATCATATATTAATTTTTATTTGAGTTGAGCAAAAACACATTAATTTTGGCAATTCAAAAAAAACAACTGATTTAATTTTTTTTCTAGCAATGTACATCAACAAAATATCGCATTACATTCCGGATTTACGGCTTGACAACTTCTATTTTTCTCAAAAAACCGGACTTACCCCTGAAGATTTGTATAAAAAAGCAGGCATCAACACCCGTTCAAAATGCAGTGCCGGTGAAAACTCCAACACCATGTCAATCAAAGCCATTGAAAACTGCAGGGGAGATTATCCTTTTCCACTTGAAGAAACAGATCTGATAATCGGTGCATCTTATTCTCCCTATGATACGGTAGGTACTATTGCACATGCAGTTCAGAAACATTTTCAAATCTCTGGCTGTAAAGCCTTACAGGTATCTTCTGCCTGTTCATCCTATGTGAATGCCATTGAAATTATTCAGGGTTATTATGCCACCAGCCACATTGATTTTTCTTTGGTACTTGCAACAGAAAACAACAGTGCATATAATGATGAATCTGACCCACAATCGGGTCATTTGTGGGGCGATGCGGCCACAGCCACATTTATTTCAAGAGAAAAAATCGGTTCAAAATCCCTGATGATTATTGATGTTATGTCAGAGGGGCTGGGGCATGTGGGTTTTGGGCCTGATGCTGTATATATGAGACCTTTAGACGGAGGCGTAAAAATGCCGGCAGGCAGAGATGTGTTTATCAATGCCATTCAGTTTATGACCATGTATGTAAAGAACATTGTCACAAAAAACGGGTTTTCAATGGATGACCTCAGTTATGTTGTACCCCATCAGGCCAACACAAGAATAATTTATCAGATTGCAAGTAATTTAAATTATAACAAAGAGAAAATTCTGATTAATATTGATAAATACGGAAATACTGGTTGTGCCAGCACCCCTTTGGTTTTGTCAGAAAACTGGGAAGATTTTCAGTTTGGCGATTTGATAGCGCTGACTGTATTTGGTGGTGGATATTCAGCCGGTGCTATGTTATTGAGGGTGGTATAATATAACACTCACAGGGTTTCTTTTTTTACTGATTTTCAAAAAAACTGCAACAGAGTTGTTTGTATTAAAATAATTACTAATTTTGCAACTTGTTTTTGACTGTCCGATGGTGTAACGGTAGCACTGCAGATTTTGGTTCTGCCTGTCCAGGTTCGAATCCTGGTCGG
>CAZGIW010000033.1:0-37697 GCA_964526285.1 uncultured Bacteroidales bacterium
GAAGAACCAGCAGCTGAAGAACCAGCAGCTGAAGAACCAGCAGCTGAAGAACCAGTAGCTGAAGAACCAGCAACTGAAGAGCCAGTAGCTGAAGAACCAGCAACTGAAGAACCAGCAGCCGAAGAGCCAGCAACTGAAGAGCCAGCAACTGAAGAACCAGTAGCTGAAGAACCAGCAGCCGATGAACCAGCTGCTGAGGAAACAGATGAAGAAGAAACAAAAGAATAATATGTCAGAAACCAGTGATTTTTTCTACCTTGGGAAGGTGGTGAAAACACATGGTATTCACGGAGAATTAAGCGGGTTTGTCGATGCAGACGACCCGCTTGTTTATTCTCAACTTCACGGAGTTTTTATTAGAACAAAGCAGGGAATTATTCCTCATTTGATTGAATCAATTAATATTGATGATAAAGGATATTTCATATTGTGCATTGAGGGAGTAGATTCCATTGAAAAAGCAAAAAAATTTATTGGCAAAGAAATGTATCTTCCTTTGTCTATGTTGCCTCCATTAGGTGGTAACAATTTTTATTTTCATGAAATTATTGGATTCAGTGTTGTTGATAGTATCTCAGGTCATTTGGGAGAAGTGACAGGTGTTCTTGAACACACCAGACAACCTTTAATGGAAATCAACCATAATGGAACAGAAATTCTTATTCCCATTCATGATGATATTATTACAAAAGTTGACCGTGATTCATCAACCATATACATTACAGCGCCAGAAGGTCTGATAGATGTGTATCTTAATTCGTGATTATTCTTCTTTAGATTGATTTTCCTGTTCATCGGAAGTAATATTTACTTCTTTAACTTCTTGATTTTCAGTTATTTTTTTCTGAGAAGGCAGAGTGTGTTTATCACTATTCTTTTTAAAAATCTTATTGTAGAAAACCAGAAGAATGAGTACCCCAGTGGTAATAGAGCTGTCAGCAAGATTGAAAATTGGAGGAAAAACCTGGCTTCCTCCCAGCCATGGCATCCATTGTGGCCATGACAGATTGATATAAAACATATCCACGACTTTTCCCTGCAAAAAACCTGCATATCCGCCACCTTCAGGGAATGCAACAGCAGGAATGAAATGATTACTTTCAGAAAAAATCAAACCATAGAAAGCACTGTCAATAATATTTCCCAAAGCACCAGCCATAATAAGGCATAAGCTGTAAATCAAGAGTTTGCTTTCTTTTTTTGTGATTGATTTGTAAATAACGTAGCCGATAATTATTACAGCAAAAATTCTTACAAGAGACAGAATAATTTTGCCTGCTTGTCCTCCAAACTGCATGCCGAATGCCATTCCGTTGTTTTCAATAAAATAAAGTTGAAAATACGTTCCAAGCACATAAACATGTTCTCCCAGAACAAAATGGGTTTTAATATATATCTTGAGTATCTGGTCAAGAAGCAAGATGATTCCAACCAGCAAAACTGATCTGAAAAGCATTGTTTTTTTTAAACTGTTATTCTTCAGAGGGTTCATCGTTTTTCAGGCTTTCGGGAAGGGGAGGAAATTTGGAAGCAGGTTTTTGCTGAAGTTTGGCTTCAATACTCAAAGTTGCATGAGGCACTGCACGAAGGCGTTCTTTGGAAATCAGTTTACCTGTTGCTCTGCAAATTCCGTAAGTTTTATTTTCAATACGAATGAGTGCAGCCTCAAGAGATTTAATAAATTTCTGTTGTCTGGCAGCCAGATGGCTGTTTTCTTCTTTTGACATAACAGAACAACCTTCTTCCAAAACTTTAAACGTGGGAGATGTATCAGTTGTGTCATTTTCATTCTGGCCGGTAAATGCCTCTTTTAATAGTTCAAGGTCATGACGCGCTTTTTCAAGCTTCTTCATAATCAACTCCTTGAATTCCTGCAATTCCTCATTGCTGTAGCGCATTTTTGGTTGCTCGCCGCTGCTTTCGGGTTTCTTTGTCATGGCAATTTATATTATGTTATTTTCTTTACTTTAATTAAAACAGATACATTGTCAGTTATTTGAACTTCAACAGATTCTTGCTTATCAATGCCAAATGATTGTTCTAGTTTGTCTGCTAAAATTTCGTTGCAAATATACTCATAATTGTTTTCAATGGCTTTAATTATTTCATCTTTCGGTTCATAAATTACTTCTATTCTGTCTGTCACCTCAAAATTACTGTCTTTTCTGATGTTCTGAATGCGATTAATAAACTCGCGTGCAATTCCTTCTTCACGCAAAATATCAGTGATACTTATGTCAAGTGCCACAGTCATGCCATCTTCCACATTCACAACCCACCCCGGGATATCTTCGGTGATAATCTCAACTTCACTCAGTTCCACTTCAATGTTCTGTCCAGCTGCTTCAAAGGCAATTTTTCCTTCATTTTCAATGGTTTGAATCTGTTCAGCAGATAATTTAGAAATTTCAGCAGCAACATCTTTCATGATTTTACCGTATCTGGGTCCCAGCAATTTGAAGTTTGCCTTAATTGTTTTTACAAGAAATCCTTCAGATTGTGACAAAAATTCAATGTCTTTCACATTCACTTCTGATTTAATCAGGTCAGCAACGTTTTCAATTTGATCTTGCAAACGTTTATTTTGAATAGGGATGATAATTTTCGATAATGGTTGTCGTACTCTGATGTTTGTACGTTTGCGTAATGATAATGTCATGGATGATATCTGACGTGCCAGTTGCATACGTTCTTCAAGGGATTCATCAATGCAATTATCATTGTGTTTGGGAAAATTTGTAAGATGTACAGAGATACTATCACGTTTTTTGGTGACACTGTTCAGGTCGCCAAATAATTGTTCGCTGTAAAAAGGTGCAATGGGAGAACTTATGACAGCAATGGTTTCAAGACAGGTGTATAGTGTCTGATAGGCCGAAATTTTATCTGCAGTATATTCTCCTTTCCAAAAACGGCGTCTGCTTAATCGAACATACCAGTTGCTGAGAATGTCATTGACAAATTCCTGCACATCACGCGCAACACGGGTAGGTTCATAATCAGCATAATTAGAATCCGAACGTTTGATGAGTGAGTGAAGCTCTGAAAGTATCCATCTGTCAATTTCAGGTCTTTCATCAAAGGGGATATTTTCTTCTTTATAAGTAAAATTGTCAATATTGGCATACAAAGCAAAGAATGAATAAGTATTGAAGAGTGTTCCAAAGAGTTTTCTCATGGTTTCGGCAACACCTTCTTCATCAAATTTCAGATTGTCCCATGGCATAGCATTGCCAATCATATACCAGCGCACAGGGTCAGGACCGTATTTTGAAATCACTTCAAACGGGTCAACTGCATTGCCAAGTCGTTTTGACATCTTATTGCCGTTTTTGTCAAGCACAAGACCATTTGAAATAACAGTTTTAAATGATACAGAATCAAATACCATGGTGGCAATGGCATGCAATGTAAAAAACCATCCGCGTGTCTGATCAACACCCTCAGCAATAAAATCAGCCGGGAATTTTTTTTCAAACTCTTCTTTGTTCTCAAAAGGATAGTGAAGCTGAGCATAGGGCATAGCTCCCGAATCAAACCAAACATCAATAAGATCATTTTCTCTTTGCATTGGCCTGCCCGAAGGAGAAACAAGTATAATTTCATCCACAAATGGCCGGTGCAAATCAATTTTTTCATAATTGGCATTGTCCATATTTCCCGACTCAAATCCTGTCCATGGATTTTGCTTCATCAATCCTGCTGAAACACTTTTCTCAATCTCATTATACAACTCTTCTGCAGAACCAATGCAGATAATTTCTTCTCTATCCTGGGTTGCCCAAACAGGAAGTGGAATACCCCAGTAACGAGAACGACTCAGATTCCAGTCTACCAGGTTTTCTAGCCAGTTGCCAAAACGTCCTGTGCCTGTGGATGCCGGTTTCCAGTTGATGGTGTTGTTCAACTCAATCATCCTGTCTTTCACTGCGGTGGTTTTGATAAACCATGAGTCAAGCGGATAATATAAAATAGGCTTGTCGGTTCTCCAGCAGTGAGGGTAGGAGTGTTCGTATTTTTCTGTTTTAAAAGCCTTGTTTTCTTTTTTTAATTTAATGATGATGTCCACATCAACGGGATTGGATTGTCCGTCCCAGTTTGCATCAAATTCATTTTTCACATAACGGTGGGCAAATTCACCCATCTCTTCAATGAATTTCCCTTGTTTGTCAACCATGGTGAGTGATCCAACTTTGTATTTCTTTGCCACTCTGAAGTCATCTGCCCCAAAACTGGGTGCAATATGTACGATGCCCGTACCGTCTTCTGTTGTTACAAAATCGTCTAAAAGTACCTTGAATGCATCGCCATCCTCGGGTTGTGAATAGGGGAGAAGCTGTTCAAAACATACTCCTTCAAATTCACTGCCTTTTAACTCAGTTACAATTTGCCATGGTATTTGTTTCTGACCTGCTTCATATGCAGCAAAATCAAGCTGTCTGTTTTCTTCTGGAAAATATTTTCCAAAAAGATCTTTGGCGAGAACCACCGTTTGTGGAAGATGTGTATAGGGATTAAATGTTTTAACAATAAGGTAGGTGATTTTGGCATTCATTGCCAGAGCTGTGTTTGAAGGAAGTGTCCAGGGAGTAGTTGTCCATGCAAGAATATACAAATCGCCGTGAATATTGCTAAAAAGCTTTTCTGAGTGTTGGTTGCGTACAACTTTGAACTGAGCAACAACAGTATTGTCCTTCACATTCTTATAACATCCGGGTTGGTTTAGCTCGTGGGTGCTTAATCCTGTTCCGGCAGCAGGAGAATAGGGCTGAATTGAATAACCTTTGTAAAGCAGGTTTTTATCATAAAGTTTTTTCAACAGATACCAGACAGATTCAATATACTTACTTTCAAATGTGATATAGGGATTGTCCAAATCAAGCCAATAGCCCATTTTCACAGTGAGTTCGTCCCACAAATCCTTGTATTTCATCACTTCCGAACGGCATTCATTGTTGTATTCGGCTATGGAAATGGATTTACCAATATCTTCTTTGGTGATACCCAGTTTTTTTTCAACACCGATTTCAACGGGAAGTCCATGGGTGTCCCATCCGGCCTTACGTTCAACTTTATAGCCTTTGAGTGTTTTATAACGGCAAAATATATCCTTGATTGTACGTGCCATCACGTGATGAATGCCGGGAGTTCCGTTGGCAGAAGGAGGCCCTTCGTAAAATACATATTCAGGGTTTCCTTCTCTTGAACTGATGCTTTTTTCAAACAGAGATTCGTTTTCCCAGAACTCATGGATTGCCTTAGCTGTTTCAGTAAAATCAGGTTTTTTATATTCTTTATACTTGCCCATTGCAGTGAAAATTTAAAGTTTGCAAAATTACAAAAATAATTTGGATATAAATCTTCATTGCAATGGGCAATTGCAAACAGAAGTCAGGAAAAATAAGATTTAATGTATTGAATAAGCACTTGCAGTTTGAATTTGATTGGGGGGAGGGAAAATAGAGATAATTGGTGAGCTGATATAACTATTTTATTGGGATGTAAATATCAGTCAGCAATTTCTCGGGTTTTGTTTTGTCCGGAGAGTTGATATACAGTTCAAAGCATGGCCTGTCATCGGGTTCAATATTGTTTTCCGGAATCCATGTGCCGTAAATGTAATTGTAAGAATCATTGAATTTTTCATAACTTCCTTTGTGACGAAAGATGGCATACTTACCTCCTTCAATGGTTTTTACACCAATTTCACCCTGAGGTTCTACGGTTTTTCTAATTGTAATGCAAGCGTCATATCTTAATTTGTCAGGGTCGGTTACATCAGGACTGTCATGACTTATCCCGATAAATGCGGTTTTAAAGCCAAAAAGTTTGTTTTTTGCTGCAAAACTGCATACTGATTCCCATGCCTTGCCAGCACTCTGAGAATAAGGCCCCATTGCTTGTGCATAAATAACATCCATACTTTCAATGGTTTTAATCTTGGGTTTGATTGTAATTTGATCTGAAATGTTCATGGTTTTTTGTTTTAAAAAATGTTGATAATCTGTATGTTTGTGTTCGCGAAACTCTAATGGTGAACAATTGAAGCGCTTTTTGAATGCTTTATTAAATGAAGCAGGATTTTCGTATCCAACTTTCATTGCAATGTCTTGAACTGTCAAAGTACTTAGCTTTAGCAAATGTGCAGATGTTTCTATTCGAAGTCGAATAATGTAAGAGCCAAGAGATTCTCCAAGATGTGCTTTCATAATTTTTTGAAAGTGAAAAGGAGAGTAATACCCCATCTCAGCAAGCATGTTCATATCCATCTGGGAACTGAGATTCTGATTTATATATGTAAGAATCCTGTTGATGCGTTCAAAATATTGCTTTTGGGTGCAGGGTTTTACTTCTTTCATGTAAAAAATATTTTTTGCAAAAATACATGCTTCAATTGGAATACATTTTTCCAATCTTGCGAATTTTTATGAAAAATGAAATTGCGTAATATGTTTTCTGACAAAACTAATTAAAAACAAATTGTTTATCTTTGCCCCAAATTCAAACCTTGATATTATGAAACGCGATACACAGATTTTTGATTTGATTCAAAAGGAAAAAGAACGCCAGATGCATGGCATCGAACTCATTGCTTCTGAAAACTTTGTAAGTGAACAGGTGCTCGAAGCCATGGGATCAGTGTTAACCAATAAATACGCCGAAGGATATCCCGGCAAAAGATATTATGGCGGATGTGAAATCGTTGACCAAACCGAACAGCTAGCCATTGACAGGCTGAAAGAACTTTTTGGTGCTGAATATGCCAATGTGCAACCCCATTCCGGAGCTCAGGCAAATATGGCGGTGATGTTGGCTTGCCTCAAACCCGGCGATACATTTATGGGACTCGATTTGGCTCATGGAGGTCACCTTTCTCATGGTTCTTTTGTAAACTCATCCGGAATTCTGTATAATGCAGTTTCTTATCAGGTGGATGAAGACACAGGGACTGTTAATTATAACACAATGCATGAAGTGGCTCTGAAAGAACGTCCAAAACTCATCATTGCAGGTGCTTCAGCTTATAGCCGCGATTGGGATTTTAAACGAATGCGTGAAATTGCCGACGAAATTGGAGCTATACTCATGGCTGATATTGCTCATCCTGCTGGTCTCATAGCCAAAGGACTTCTCAATAATCCTGTGCCTCATTGTCATGTCATTACTTCTACAACACATAAAACTTTGCGAGGTCCACGTGGAGGAATCATAATTATGGGCAAAGATTTTGAAAATCCATGGGGCTTAACAACTCCAAAAGGAGAAATAAAAATGATGAGTCAGGTGTTTGATTCAGCTGTGTTTCCTGGAATTCAGGGCGGACCACTGGAGCATGTGATTGCCTCTAAAGCTGTGGCCTTTGGTGAAGCACTTACCGATGACTATTTGCGTTATATGCAGCAGGTAAAGAAAAATGCTGATGTGTTGGCAAAACACTTCGTAGATGCCGGTTATAAAATTATTTCCAACGGAACTGACAATCATCTGATGCTTATCGACCTCAGAAGCAAGTTCCCTGACATTACTGGAAAGAAAGTGGAAAATACACTTGTGCTTGCCGATATTACTATCAATAAAAACATGGTGCCATTTGATCACCGTTCACCATTCCTCACTTCAGGTATTCGCGTTGGTACGCCTGCAATAACAACCAGAGGACTGAAAGAAGAACACATGGGAATGATTGTCAACCTCATTGATGAAGTAATTTCAAACATTGATGATGAAAATACAATCAATTCAGTAAGAAAACAGGTAAACGAAATGATGCACGAGTTTCCTTTGTTTGGATGGTAATTCTCGTACATTCATAAACTATATGAGAATTAGGTATAAGCTTGACAAACTATTTGGACCAACAGGATCCACATCCGGAATCATTTTATTTGTAGCTGGAATTGTTCTTTCTGTACTACAATTGTTTGTGGTGGGAATTCTCCTGCTTTTGCTTGGTGCATTTATTGGGTTTTCATACTCTTGTACAATAATTGATATCAGTTCAAAAAAAATACGGTTTTCAAACACTTTATTTGGATTTTTGCCAACAGGCAAGTGGATAGACGTGAAACCTGAAATGGGATTGAAAATCAAAAAAGTTGTGTCCGGATGGAGAAACTATAGCAGGGGAAACAGGTCGCATGATGATGTTTTAGCAGATTATCGTTTGGTATTATTTAGTGGAGAAGGAAGAGAAATTTTACAGGTTTTGAGATCTGATTCACAAAGTCAAATAACGCAAGAGCTCGAAATGCTTGTAGATAGTTTGAAAATCAGAAACATACATGTTGAAGAAGGGGGGTTTAACAAAAACACCCACTCTAATAGAAGAAGGTAGGTTTTTTTCAATAGCCCCACGCATGTGCCTATGGTTATTACATCCTGTGGAAAACAAAGACTACTAGATGAAATTGCTAAAATGCAACGAATAACTTGTATATTCGTTGCAAAATTTGCAACGAATAAGTGTTGGTTCGAATAATAATTTGTATATTTGCAGCAAAATTTGCAACAATTGAAAGAATATATTTATCAACAAGCAGAATGGCCAGATTTCATCTGGAAAAATGATGATATTGTAAGTCTATTGGGCGATGTGAGAAATTTGCAGGGAAGACTTATGGGTAAAATGGATTCATTGGGATTTGAGATAAAGAATGAGGCCTTACTTGCAACACTGACCCTTGATGTTATAAAAACATCAGAAATCGAGGGTGAATTCTTAAATCCTGATCAGATTCGATCATCCATTGCACGCAGATTGGGAATAGAAATTTCTGGTTCTGTGGAATCTGACAGGAATGTAGATGGTGTTGTTGAAATGATGCTTGACGCAACTGAAAATTGTTTTAGCCCGTTAACAGCAGAAAGGCTCTTTGAATGGCATGCATCTTTATTTCCAACAGGGAGAAGCGGAATGCAGAAAATAACAGTTGGAGAATGGCGAAAAGATAAAAAAGGGCCAATGCAAGTTATATCAGGAGCCATTGGAAAAGAGAAAATTCATTTTCAGGCACCTGATTCATCATTAATAGAAAAAGAAATGAATCTTTTTCTAAATTGGTTACAGTTTAATTCAGAAATTGATTTAGTAATTAAAGCAGCAATAGCTCATTTATGGTTTATAACAATACATCCTTTTGAAGATGGAAATGGTAGAATAGCCAGAGCATTGACTGACATGTTATTAGCTCAGTCTGACAACAGCAATCAGCGTTTTTACAGTATGTCATCACAAATCAGAATTGAAAGAAAGGATTATTATCTTACACTTGAGAGAACACAAAAGGGCGGTTTAGATATTACAGAATGGCTGAAGTGGTTCTTAGAATGCCTTAAAAGTTCAATAAAATCTTCCGAATCAGTGTTAGCAGGTGTTTTTTTCAAAGCCAACTTTTGGACTAAACATTCAAAAACAATTATTAATGAAAGACAGAAGAAGCTATTAAATAAATTAATTGATGGATTTGAAGGAAAACTAACATCTTCAAAATGGGCAAAGATAGCTAAATGTTCAAGAGACACAGCCATAAGAGACATAAATGATTTGATAGAGAAAAATATTCTGGAAAAAGAAGCAGCCGGAGGACGGAGTACAAGTTATGTATTAAAAAAATAATTCAGCACATAGCTCTTTCAATCACATTCTCCCACTCCCACTATTTTTTTCATACCTTTGCCCTCAGTGGAAAAAATGCAAATTCTGTTTAAAGATGATATTATAATTTGTATCAACAAACCCCATGGTTTGATTGTGCATTCCACAAGCATTGCGCAGGATGTCAATCAGCACGCACTGCAATTACTGAGAAATCAAATTGGTTCGCACGTGTATCCAGTTCATCGGCTTGACAGAAAAACTGCAGGGGCACTCTTGTTTGCTCTCAATTCCCAAACAAACAGCATAATGCAGCAACAATTCATGAATCAGCAGGTGGAAAAAACATACCATGCAATTGTGAGAGGCCATACCCCAGATGCAGGCACAATTGATTATCCGCTTATGAACGAAAAGGCCAAAAAACAAGATGCTGTCACCAGTTACAAAACCTTACAGAGGGTTGAACTTCCGATTTCATCAGGAAAGTTCAATACTTCCAGATATTCTCTGGTGGAAATTATGCCCCTAACCGGCCGAATGCATCAAATAAGAAAACACTTTGCCCACATTTTTCATCCCATTATCGGCGACCGTCCCTATGGATGCAACAAGCAAAACCGGATTTTTCTGCAACATTGGAACCACTCAGTGATGTTACTGCATGCTTTTCGACTGGTTTTTCAGCATCCACACAGCCATCAGCAACTCATAATCGAGGCTCCTCATATGCCTGAATTTGCCAAAATTGCTACGAAATTGGGGTTTGTTTTGAAAGGTTTTTTTGGTTAGTGCTGAAGCTTGGGGTCCGGTATGCCACACGAAAGATTCGTGCGGTTCCCCTTCACTAAAGTTTCGGGGAATGAACTCTTTGGAGTTTACTTCGGGGACCGAGGGTCTTTCAGGCTGAAAGCCTGATTTTTTATTGAGCCTGAGGCAACGCCTCAGGAAAAAAAGTAAACATATAGGATGTTTTTGGCGGGAAATTTGTCCAAAAAATGGTCTTCAAGTCAAGCACGCATTTTAACAAATTTTACTTATAGTGAGCAGTTCGACGGGTGTCACAATGAGCCTGTCGAATTGCTCACTGTGGCACCCGTCGAACTATGACAAAGACTTCATCAGCGAATAGCCAAAAGAATTGAAATCATCAGAAATCCATATATCAAAAGATATCCAAAGGCAAATATTAAAGCTATTATTCCTATTGCATTCCCATGGTATTTTTCCTTTTCTTTTCGAATTTTTTTTAACCCAATAAAAGATAAAACGACTGCTGATATTGCCAAAGCAATCCCAATAACTTGAAAGAAGAAAAAATATGGAATTAAAGAGCTTATTAGTGCTATAACTGTGAATGGTTCAATTCGTGTGTTTTTTTCTCTTTTTTGAGTTTTATCCTTGTCTCCATCCCATGTTTCTCCACTTTGATACTTTATGCTGAGTACATCTTCCTTTTGTATGGAAGTATATGTATTTTTATCACACCCACAATATCTGAATTTTATAACCATTCTGCCATAACCAATGTTTTTTGCCGTAATTGTATCACCATTTTTCAGAAAAATCGTATCACAAAATATTTCCATTTTTGAATATCCAACTTTTTGTTTTTGGCAAACAACATTCGAATCAAAGGCATGTATTGTTTCAATCAAATCCTCATTCAGAAAATTTGTAGATGTTTCAGTTTCAGTTATGATGGTTTTTTTATGCAAAAATGATGTGCTTGAAAAATCTTTTTTACATTGCGAAGTTGATATTCTTGCCCGAAAGTTATTATTGGAAAAATTAATATTGTAACCTCTTAAAAAAACTCGTTTCTCAACAGTACATGAACATGTAGCCAAAATTAAGCAAGCAAAAAATAATCTTAACTGTAATAACCTCATGCTCAGACAAATTGTTTTGGCAAATATATGAATAAAACACAATTTTTAGTGGAAATTATTATTCAAATTTTTGCCAACCGATATGCCACACGAAAGATTTGTGCGGCAATTGTGAGAAAAATTCGTGCGACAGAGGGGGTGAGATTGAACTACTTGGCAGCGGTTGGAGATTGAATCGCGCGGCAGCGGGTGAGATAGTTTCGTGTGGCAGAAAAGCAACGGCAGAGAATTTGACAACGAAAGAATTCACTACTATTCAAAATACCAACCCACCCCATTTCACCTCTTGCGCCTGCCCGAATACTTCTGCTTCTTATTGCGTCCCTCTCTTCGGTTCTCTTTCTTTTCTGTTCTAACTTCCTTTAAAAAATCCTCTTTACCTTCACTGTTTTGCGAAACATGACTCACCAATCCAAGATCCATCTGTTTTTTGGATAAATCAACAGCTTTAATCAGCACACTAACCCTGTCGCCAAGCCTTATTGTCCGTCCGTTTCTATGTCCGATAATGCTGTAGTTTTCCTCATCCAGATAGTAAAAGTCATCAGCAAGAGTGTTCATCCTTACCAGACCTTCGGCCTTCACCTCGTCAACTTCAACAAAAAGACCCCATTTACTCACACCAGAAATGACTCCACTCATGGTTTCTCCGATTTTTTCAGCCATATATTCAGCCTGTTTGAATTTAACAGACTCACGTTCTGCATCAGCTGCCTTTTTTTCCATATTGCTGCAATGCTTACATGCATCATCAAGCTGACTATAGTTGGCGTTTTTTGTGTTGTTGTTGAGGTAGTCACCTAAAAGCCGGTGAACAATCAAATCAGGATAACGACGTATGGGAGAAGTAAAATGAGTATAGTGTGAAAAACCAAGGCCGTAATGACCAATATTGTCGGGAGAATACACCGCTTTGGCCATGGTTCTCACAGCAATGGTTTCAATCATGTTCTCTTCGGCCTTGCCATGAATGTTTCCCAGAAGAGAATTCAGGGAATTGCTAAGCCGCTTGCGTCCACTCAGATCAAGTTTGTAGCCAAGTTTCACCAGAAACTCAGCAAAATTCTGAAGCCGCTCGGGACTTGGCTCATCATGAATACGATACACAAAATGAGGTTTTTCCTGCATCTTTTTGCCAAAAACATGATTCACCCATTCGGCAACTTTCCGGTTGGCAAGCAACATAAACTCTTCAACCAGATGATTGGATTCCTTTTGCTCTTTCAATACGACCTTCATAGGTTTGTTGTTCTCATCAAGAATAAACCTGATTTCACGGGAATTGAAATTGATAGATCCTTTCTGAAACCTGACAGCACGGAGTGATGTGGCAATGGTATGCAAAGTCATAATTTCCTCTTTCTTAGGATGAGGCCCACCTTCAATGACCTCCTGCACCTGTTCATAATTGAAACGGATGTCAGAATGAATGATTGTTTTGCCAAACCATTCCTTATGGACTTTTCCTGACATATCCATTTCAAATACGGCCGAAAAACAAAGTTTATCTTCTCCGGGGCGTAATGAACACAGCTCGTTGGAAAGTCTTTCAGGAAGCATAGGCACAACCCTATCAACAAGATATACTGAAGTTCCCCTTTCGAAAGCTTCCTTGTCAATGGCAGTGCCAGGAGCTACATAATATGAAACATCGGCAATGTGAATACCAACTTCGAAATTGCCGTCTGACAATTTTTTCAGTGAAATGCCGTCATCAAAATCTTTGGCATCTTCAGGGTCAATGGTGATAGTAAAAATATTTCTGAAATCACGTCGTTTTTTAATTTCTTCAGCAGGAATATTGCCTGCAATTGCTTCAGCTTCCTTCAGCGTGTTTTTTTCAAATGAAAGGGGAAAATCATTTTGTGCCAGAATGGAATTAATTTCCACTTCGTTTTCTCCGGGATTACCAAGTACTTGTACAATAAAACCGAAAGGATTATTGGCTTTTTCTGGCCAGTCTGATAATTCAGCAATTGCCTTCATCCCTGACGTGGCACCGTTCAGATCTTCAGTCATTATGATGATATCAACCGGAACTTTTGCGTCGTCAGGGGTTAAGAATGACATTTTTCTTCCAACTGAAACAATACCCACAAATCGTTTCCTTTTTCGTTCAATGATTTCAATTATTTCTCCCTCCATCTTTCTTCCACTGCGTTTGGGAAACAATTGCACCTTAACAAGGTCTCCGTCCAGGGCATGATGTGTGTTTCCGGCCGAAATAAAGACATCTTCTTCAGTATCAGGCGAAATGATATAAGCTTTTCCAGTTTGTTTCATATCAACAATACCATTGATAAACGAAGAGGCAGGTGCATACATATGCTGTTTTTCAGGATTGGCCTGAAATAATCCTTTACTTGATTCAATTACAACTTCCTCAGCAGCAAGAACTTCAAGCATGCTGAGAACAGCAATGCGCTTCTGTTTGTCCATAATCCCAAGCTTGCCGCATATTTGCTTGTAGTTGTAGCTACGAACCGGAAAGTCTGTGAAAAATTTAATCAGTTGTTGTTTAAGTGAGAGTTGAGTGGTCTTTTTTCCTTTTGTTGACATAAAAACAGTAAATTTGAATTTTTTTGTAAAGATACTGATTTTATATGATGAGTGAAATGATAAATGTGTTTTGGTTTCGAAGAGATCTTAGGCTAGAAGACAATCACGCTTTGTTCAGAGCCTGTTCTGAACCATTGCCTGTTCTGGCAATTTTTATTTTTGATACAGAGATTCTGAAAGAGTTTGATAATCCACTTGACAAAAGAATAACATTTATTTATAACACACTTCACAAAGTCAACACCTGCCTTAAGAAACATGGAAGTGCTTTAATGTTGAAACATGGGAAACCCGTTGAAGTCTTCAGTCAGTTGCTAAGTGATTATCCAATTCAGGATGTGTTTTGTAATCATGATTATGAGCCGTATTCGGAAAAGAGAGATCAAGAGGTAAGAACACTGCTTCATGAGCATGGAGCAAACCTGAAGACATTCAAAGATCATGTTATTTTTGAAAAAGATGAAATTCTGACTACTGAGCAAAACCCATATACGGTTTTTACTCCATATATGAAAAAGTGGAAAAATCAATACAGCCTTCGTTCTCATGAAATATATCCTTCAGAAAAACTGCTACACAAAACTATTGATGCAGGGCATTTTATTCCGGAATTGGAGAGTTTGGGATATAAACTGGTGAAATTCAGTTTTCCCTCATCAGAAATACCAGAAGAGATTGTGAAAAACTATCATCAAACCAGAAATTTTCCCGCTATTGAAGGAACATCAAAACTGGGATTGCATTTGAGATTTGGCACCATATCAATCCGCAAAACTGTAGCCAGGGCTTTTCATCTCAATGAGGTGTGGCTCAATGAACTCATATGGCGTGAGTTTTTTATGCAGTTGCTATGGCATTTTCCACATGTTGAAAATGAATCGTTCAGAAAAAGGTATCAGTTTATAGAATGGAGAAACAATGAGGAAGATTTTTTGCTTTGGTGTCGTGGAGAAACTGGTTTTTCAATTGTTGATGCCGGAATGAAAGAGCTGTTAGAAACCGGACATATGCACAACAGAGTAAGGATGATAGTTGCCAATTTTCTGACAAAGCTATTACTCATTGATTGGCGTTGGGGCGAGAGGTTTTTTGCAGATCATCTGCTTGATTATGAGTTGTCTTCCAACAATGGCAACTGGCAATGGTCTGCAGGGACCGGTGCTGATGCTGCACCATATTTCAGGATATTCAATCCTGCTGAACAAATCAGAAAATTTGACCCTCACATGAAATATGTGAGAAAATGGATTAATCCTGATGGTGAAACCTATCCAAAACCGATGGTTGATTATACATTTGCAAGAAAAAGATGCCTTGAATTGTATAAACAATACTGATTAATATAAAACAAACTAACTTTAAGTGAAATCCATGATGAAATGAAACAATTTGTATAAATTTGCGTTGAAGTGAACGTAACCAATTCAAAATATTATTTTTTTTCTTATTTGTATTAAAAAAAATTGTATTTTTGAAACCCCAATTTTAAAGCTTATGAATACATTATCAGGTATTAAAAATATTCGCATTCATTTGATACTCCTGTCATTTATAATGATTTTTGCAGGATGTAAAACAGCTTCAGTTGATGGTCCGGAAACAGAATATGATCTTTTGAAAAAGGGATATAAAAGAGTTGTGATGAAAGATTACAAGGCAGCTGTTCAGATTTACACCAAGGTTTTAGACATTAACCCTGAAAATGTGGAAGCTTTTGCTTACAGGGGTTTATGCAAGTATCATCTGAAAGATTTTGAAGGTGCTATTATTGATTTTAACAGAGCCATATTGTATCAGCCTGATTATGCAGAGGTTTATGATTTGAGAGGAATTGCAAAAGGAGAGTTGGGAGACAAAGAAGGAGCCTGTGATGATTGGAAAAAATCCTTTGAACTTGGATTCAAAGGTGCTTTTGAACTCATTAAGGAGTTCTGCTGGGAAGAGGAAGAATAATATTTGTTGAATTTCGTTTTACTGTATAACTTTGTAACTATGGTTACCCGCTTGTTTATTGCTGTACTGCTTTTTTTTCCGTTTTTTTCCGTTGCACAGGAATATATTTATCCGCAGGGTGTGTTTCGCGAACCAATGGATTTACCAATTGAACTTTCTGGGTCGTTTTCAGAACTCAGATCAGTCAATTTTCACTCCGGTATTGATGTCAGAGTTATTAACAGACCGCATCGCAGAGTGTATGCTGTAGGTGATGGCTATGTTTCACGTATAAAGGTTGAGCCAGCAGGCTATGGAAACGCTCTGTATATCACTCATCCTCAGGGCTATGTGTCAGTTTATGCCCATCTCGACTTTTTTTCCTCTGATGTGGCTGCATTGATAAAGAAAATCCAATATGAAAAACAACAATTTCATATTGACGTGTATTTCCCTCCCGATTCTCTTCACGTTAAAAAAGGCGAAGTTATCGGAATTGCAGGCAATACTGGTTATTCTTTTGGCGCACATTTGCATTTTGAATTAAGAGATGCCATAACCGAAGAGACAATTGATCCTCTGCTGTTTGGTTTTAAAGTAAACGACATAAGTGTTCCTCAGTTCAGAGAACTCAAACTCTATGCTCACGGCACATCTCTTATAAATGATAAGAACAGGCATATAATCTATAAAACTCCCAGACAGAGTTCAGGCAAATACAGCATTCCTGTTATCCCAACCGCATCAGGTGCAGTGAGTTTTGGTTTTGAAATTCTTGATAAACAAAACTCAACTAATCCAAACCGACTGGGTTTGAAGTTTTTAAAAGTTTATGTCGATGATTCTCTTCTGGTTGATATACGTTTTGAAAGGCTCGATTTTGCAGTCGTCAGGCATCAGCTTGCATATATTGATTATCCTGAAAGGGAAAGGTCGAAAAAGCGTTTTCAGCGAAGCTGGAAAAAACCAGGAAATAATTTACCACATTACAAATTTATACGGGATGATGGGATTCTTTATATTAATGAAAACAAGCATTATAGAGTCAAATGTGTAATACAGGACATTGGAGGCAATGAAGCAGAATTATTGTTTAGTATCAATGGTCGTGTTGGCAGTAATCATAATTTTGATATTCAATGCAACGATGAAGCCAGCGTGTTTAGGTGGGATTCCATGTGCACATGGGCAGGGAACTATTCTCAGGTGCTCATGGATAAGGGTGCATTGTTCTCTGATGAATGTGTATTCATAAGAGAGTCTGAAACATCATTGTCTGAATTTGCCCCAAGACTTGATATTATCAGTGATGAAGCTCTTGCAGGGTTTTACAGAATCAGGCTCATGCCCATTCAGATGTCCGATGATATCGGCGGAATGACCATAGCACAATTGGGGGAAAAGGGAGTGCTCAATGGAATAACGACCACTTTTTCAAATGGCTGGTTTGAAGGTAGAACACGTTCGTTTGGTAAATTTGTACTTGTGAGAGATACATTACCGCCTGAAATCAAACCGCAAAAAATTCCTGCTACTGGTAGTGTGACCGGATTGAAAAAAATCAGTTTCAAAGTAACCGACGATATCTGTGGTATTGCCGACTACAACGCCTATATCAACGGAGAATGGATTTTACTTGAATACAGCCTGAAAGATGATGAAATGTTTTATATTATTGATGATAAGATGCCTGCGGGTGAGTCTGTCTTCAGGCTGGTTGTCACTGATCGTTGCGGAAATGAAGCTGTGTGGGAGATGAATCTGAAGCTGTAGGTTCTAATTTTTCAGGATTACTTTACAGCATGCCCCAATTTACAGCAGCAATAACCAGAAGATAGCACACGCCGAAAGCAATGGCAGGTGCAATAATCCACATGAGGAAAAAATGATTGACTTCGGTTTTTTTAAAAATATTTTTAAAACCCAGTTTTGCTACTCCAATACCAAGTATTGCAGCCACATTAAGCTGCACCAAAGATGTGGGAATGCCCTTCCACAGAGATGCAAACAACAACAGTGAGGCAGAAATAAATCCGATGATAACGGCTTCAATTTTTCCAAAACGGACAATTTCTTTTCCGGTTTTTTTCACCACCCGATATCCAAAAACCGAACTGCCAATACCAAAACATGGTGCAATTATGAGCATGGACATGAGCATAATCAAACTGTAGCTGCCTACGTTATCTGCAAGATTATACTCATTTATTGTCATACTGGTGAGGGGCCCCACAGCATTGGCAACATTGTTTGTGCCTATGGAATATGCAACATAGAGAGACATAAGTAAAATTAGTCCATTGAGAATTTTGCTGTTGTTTAGTTTTGCTGAAATTGTGTAGCCCTTTTTTCTAAGAGGTTTATAAATGTATTTTCCAACCAGAAAAGCAAGGAAAAAGGAAACAATTGGTAAGTAAAACCATGTTGGAACAATTTCCACCCACAATTTGTGCGTGTTGAGTTGTGAAAAATACAATGCAGGTGCAGTCACGGCAAAAACGGTTGATTGACTTGTGGATTGGGGAATACCAAACAAATTGGCAAGTAGCAGGGAAATAGCAACGGAAAACAATATTATTGACACCAGCGTCAGTGACATGAGATCCGGGTTCAGCAATCCTTTGCCAAGAGTGGATGCAGTTTGTTGTCCTCCGGTGAGTGCCCCGATGAATACCATGATGCCAAACAAACCGGGTATTGCAGCCCTGCGAATAATATTTGCACCAAAAGCAACCGAAAAAGCAGGCCCCGTTCCACTTCCTCCCATTGTCAAAGCCAGAAACATGGCAATGAGAAAGGGAATAAGCATGATGTTAAAGTTAATCACAGATAACATTGGTTTTTTTTACAATAGTACATTGTTTTTTGTAAAAATGTTAATATTTTGTGAAATTATTTTTCTTTCATGTATTTTTGCATTCTCTTAGTACATTCAAAATCCAAAAAATGAATCACATACTACCACACAAAACTGTTGAAAGACTTAGTCACTATCGTCGCTGTCTCAGCTTTCTGATTGAGCAGGAACGGGAAACTGTTTTTTCGCATGAACTTGCTGCAATGCTTCATTATACTCCCGTTCAGGTGAGAAGAGATGTGATGCTTATCGGACACGAAGGAACATTGAGGCATGGATATGTAGTGAAGGACTTGCACAAACAAATTATCGATATCATTGAATCACGTGATAATGTGAATATTGCTATTGTTGGATATGGCGATCTGGGAAGAGCCATCATGCACTATATCATGGGAAGAAACCCTTCAATGCATATCGCTGCAGCATTTGATGTGAATCCAAACAAAATCGGAAAATATCATGACGGAATACTGTGCTTTCATGTGGATGATATTGTGGAAACCATAAAAGAATATAAAATTCAGATTGCAGTGCTTACCACACCTGCGCAAGTTGCACAAAAGGTGGCCGATGATCTTGTGGCAGCTGGAATCAAAGGACTGTTGAATTACACAACAAAAAAAATCAAATTGCCTGAAAAGATATATCTGGAAGAATATGATATGATTACTTCACTTGAGAAAGTTGCTTACTTTATGAAATTTGCCGGCAAGTGAGTAAACAGTTGTAAAATTTGTATCTTCGTAAAATGAAACCCTATGATGTGATTGTTGTTGGAGCAGGAGCTGCCGGATTGCTGGCTGCTTACCGTTCTGCCATGGCAGAGAATTCTGTTCTGCTCATTGAAAAAATGGAACGGCCGGCAAGAAAATTACTGATTACTGGCAAAGGAAGATGCAACATAACTAATCTCAGCCCTGTTTCAGAACACCTTACACATATTTTTCCCGATGCAAGATTTCTGAAAAACGCATATTCGCGTTTTTTTGCGAAAGATATTATTAATTTACTGGAAGAACATGGGGTGAAAACTGTGACAGAAAGAGGAAATAGGGTGTTTCCGGCTTCAGAAAAATCGGCCGATGTGGTCAATGCACTGCTGAAATTAAACCAGCAACATGGGGTTGAACTGCTCACAAACTGCAAAGCAAAAAAAATTCTGATACGGAATGGAAAAGTTGACGGTTTGCTCGTGGAATATCAGCAAAAAACCAGTGAGTTCAGATGCAAAAAACTTATCCTGTGCACAGGAGGAAAATCATATCCTGCAACAGGATCCACAGGTGATGGTTACACGCTGGCATCTCATGCTGGCCATGCCATTGTTGAACCACTTCCGGCTCTTGTTCCTCTTGAAACTGGAGAGGAAACTCCAATGCAAATGCAAGGGCTGGCACTGAAAAATGTAACAGCATCACTTTGGGTGAATGACAGAAAAGTAACAGGTGAATTTGGTGAAATGCTGTTTACACATTTTGGATTGTCGGGACCGATAATACTCACACTTAGCCGGAAAGTAGTTGATGAACTCAGAAAAAACAGCAGCGTAAAAATTATAGTTGACCTTAAGCCTGCACTGGATGATGTGCAACTTGACAAAAGACTCATTCGCGATTTGGAAGAAAACGCAAAAAAACAACTGAAGCATATTTTCAAGCTATGGCTTCCTTCTTCAATGATACCGGTGTTTTTGTCACAACTGCAGATTGATGAAACACAAGCAGGAAGTGAAGTGAGATCAGAAACCAGGAAGAAAATCAGGCTGATGATGAAGAATTTTGTGTTTACGGTTAATGGACATCGTCCGTTCAGCGAGGCAGTCATAACAGCCGGCGGAGTTGATTGTGATGAAGTTGATCCAAAGACCATGCAATCGAAACTCATTGAGGGATTGTATTTTGCAGGAGAAATTCTGAATCTTGATGCAGACACTGGAGGCTATAATCTGCAGATTGCCTGGACAACGGGATGGGTTGCGGGAAGTGGGGAAAGATAGAAGAACAATTGAATAATTGAACAATAGAACAATAGAACATTTGAACTGAGAAGTTTTTATTCGCTTATTGGTAATTCGTAAAACTCGTAAAATTCGTCCCGTAGGGATCCCGATGGGATATTTAGTAGTGCCGATTCGTAGAATTCGTATTTAGTATTACCGATTAGTAGAATTCGTATTTAGTAGTACCGATTCGTAGAATTCGTATTTAGTAGTGCAAATTCGTAGAATTCGTATTTAGTAGTACCGATTCGTAGAATTCGTATTTAGTAGTGCAAATTCGTAGAATTCGTATTTAGTAGTACCGATTAGTAGAATTCGTATTTAGTAGTGCCGATTCGTATTAAAAAAAATTGTAATTTTGCATTCATAATCAACAAGGGGTGCTCTTTTGAAAAAAAGGGGCTGAGATTACACCCAAAGAACCTGATCCGGGTAATGCCGGCGTAGGGAAAGGGCGTTAAATAATTATGAAGGGCAGCGTAATCCCTTGCACTGCTCAATTGTTTAACCAAAATTGTAAAGAAATGAAAAAATTACTCTCAAATGTCATACTCTTGATGACATTTTTCTGTGTTGTGAATGCACAGGACATGAATGCCGGACTAAACGGTCTGGTCAAAGATTCATTAACAGGACAGCCATTAACAGGTGCACATGTTCAGATTGAAGGCACCTATTATGCAGCAATCACAAACACTACAGGTCAGTTTGCCTTTCAAAACATCAGGGCAGGCAACTACAACCTGAAAGTTAGCTATGTGGGCTATAAACCCCAAAATGTTCAGATAAACATTCCTGAAAATAGCTATATGGAAATTTTTCTGAGCCATTCGGTATATACAACCGAAGAAGTAATTATTAGCGCCACACGTGCAGATGAACGAACACCGAGCACTCAGCAAACCATCAGCGGAGAAAAAATCCGTGAAATTGCAACAGGTCAGGATCTTCCCTTTTTGCTTGAACTCACTCCATCCATGGTCACCACCTCCGATGCAGGTGCCGGAATTGGATACACAGGCCTTAGAATCAGAGGCTCTGATATCAGTCGAATCAATGTAACTATTAACGGCGTTCCTCTCAATGACCCGGAATCACACAGTGTTTATTGGGTGAATATGCCAGATCTGGCCGGCTCTGTTGACAATATTCAGATTCAGAGAGGTGTGGGCACTTCATCAAACGGTGCTGCTGCATTTGGCGCAAGCATTAACATACAAACTACCAAACTTATTGCTGAACCATTTGCTGAAATCAACAGCAATGCCGGCTCATTCAACTCATTTGCAAACAGCGTCAGATTCGGAACAGGTCTCATTGATGGCAGGTGGGCTTTTGACGGAAGACTCTCAAAAATTACTTCAGACGGATACATTGACCGTGCTTTTTCCAACCTTCAGTCATATTTCTTCAATGCTGCTCATTACGGTGAAAAAAACATTGTGCGCTTTACCCTGATGGGAGGAAAAGAAAAAACTTATCAGGCATGGGGTGGGGTGCCAAAAGATTCGCTGGAAACAAACCGCACTTTTAATCCTTATACTTATGAAAACGAAACTGACAATTACGGACAGTATCATTATCACCTGAACTTCATGAGGCAACACAACAGAAAACTTTCATTCAATGCAACTGCTTTTCTCATAACCGGTAACGGATATTATGAGCAATATAAGGAAGATAGACGGCTGAGCGCATATGCGCTGAATCCGTTCATCATCGGAAGCGACACAATCACACGTTCTGATATTATTCAGCAAAAACACCTTGACAATATGTTTTACGGAATTAATCTGACAGCCAACTACAACTCACTCAATCGCCTCAGTTTTTCCGCTGGTGCCTCTGCCAACCAATACACCAACAATCATTTCGGAAATATTATCTGGATGCAGTATGCTGATCAGATACCAATCAACCATCAGTGGTATTTCAATAACGGAATCAAAACAGATATTTCGGCTTTTACACGGGCTTCATATCTTATTACTGAGAAAATCAGTGTGTTTGGAGATATTCTCTACCGTTACATTCATTATGAAATGGATGGGATTCATGATGATTTGCGAGATTTAACCCAGTCGCATACTTTTGAGTTTTTCAACCCCAAAGGTGGAATCTTTTATGCACTGAACAGCCATCATGAATGTTATGCTTCGGTTGCAGTTGCTGGCAGAGAACCCAGTCGCAACAATTTCAGGGATGCTGATGAAAACACGGAAGTTAAGCCCGAACAACTCACTGATTACGAGGTAGGGTACAATTTAAAATTGAAAAACGTACTGCTCAATGCCAATGTGTTTTATATGGACTACAAGGACCAGTTGGTGCTGACCGGAAAGATTAATAATGTGGGCGATCCTGTTATGGTTAATGTTGCCGAAAGCTACAGGACAGGCATTGAACTGATGTGTGCAGTGAAACTGATGAAAAATCTTGAACTTGATGCCAATGTGAGTTTGAGCAGAAACCGCATAATGGATTTCATCGAGTGGGTTGATGACTGGGACACATGGTCACAGGTTTCAAATAATCTCGGCGAAACTGACATTTCCTTCTCGCCTGCAATTGTAAGTAGTGCACAATTAAGCTACAAACCAGTGAAATTCATACAAATGGCAATCACTTCAAAATATGTTGGCAAACAATACATTGACAACACATCTTCAGATGAAAGATCATTGAATCCCTGGCATGTGAACTATTTCAGGCTGGCAGTGAAGCTACCCTGCAAAATTATGAAAGATGCTGAACTTCGATTTTCGGTTATCAATGTATTTGATGTACAATACGAATCCAATGCATGGGTTTACAGATATTATTACGGTGGGCAGGAATATGCCATTGATGGTTATTTTCCACAGGCCGGAAGGCATTTTATGGCAGGAATCAATATAAAATTCTGAGAATCAACACAATAATAAAACGATATACAGTGCGGGATATGTGTATCGTGGGGGACATGCAGTTGTGTGTCCCCTTTTTTTTTATGGCTTTATGGTATTCTTTACTTTTCGGGACAGACTCCTAAAAACCAAATCATATGAGAGATTTATCAAATCTTTTAATAATTGTTCTTCAAATTCAGCAGCTTGATAAATTGTATTCCAGTGTGTTTTGTTCATATGATAGGCCCCTTTGATATTGGGATATTTTTCCCTTAGCTGAACAGCATATTCCGGATCACATTTGAGTGCAACGGCAAATTCATCCTCCAGATCAGTGAGCGCAAACATTTTTCCTCCCACCTTAAAAACCAGTGTGGTTGCATCAAAGGGAAACCCTTCAGTAACTCCCGTTTTCCACAGGCAAAACTCTCTGAACTCGTCAATGTGCATGGTTATTTTTTTGCAAAATTACGAATTTTCTAAATTTCTCAAACGCTCAATAGCCTCACGCTTTGCGTGATAAACTTAGGGCTTTAGCATGGCCATACCTTTTGGAGAATATCCATAAAAAAACAAAAATCAAATATTTCAATTTGTCTGAGGTCTTGCTTAATTAAAATCTTTTATTTTCCCATTTCATCCAAAAATTTTGTAAATCATCATCTGAAATGTTTCTCAATTTGATTGTTTTTACTTCCAGAATCTCTCCCTTGACTATGTTATAAACCGAAAGACCATCTATTTGGATGTTCTTTTTGTAAATCGTGTTTAATGAATCTATCATGACTGATGAAGAGCTTGCTACCGGACAATTTTGTGAAAACTCTTCATATGTGGCTACCGGAATGATATACATAAAACTCTTCATGCTCTCAGGATGCAAACTTGTCAAATAATCAAGATACTTATTTATGCATGGCTTGCATCCAATGTAGTTGATTAAAACAAGTTTTGTCGTTAATGTGTCCATATCAATGTTAAATGATTGGGAAAGATACTCTCTGAGATTCTCTTTGTTTATGTCTTGATTGATGTCCGGATTATTATCCTGATTGTTTCGCAAGGAACATGATGTAAAAATGATTACAACAATTGCTATAATAAAGTTGCTCGTATTCATTTTTTATTCTGTTTTAAAGGAAAAAATTCATACTGAGCAATGCAAAGCAATGACATATCAAAGTTGACAAGTCCGAAGAATGGTCCTCCTGAAAGGTTTGTCTCAATCATCCAGGGGTGTAAATGATATGTCGGTATATAATACTCTCCAACAATTTGTAATTTTTCGTCAATGACCATCAGAGAAAAACTCCTGTCAAAAAAACTTGCTTTTTCTCCTGAACTGATTAATGCATCTTGCTCATGCAAGGCCAGTCTGTATATAAGTTTGTTGTGTGAGTCGTAAGCAAGTTGTGTATAATATGCTTGTGTTATCTGAATTTCAATAATTTTTTCAAAACTTATGTTTTCCGACCATTCAAAATCCTTAAATTCATCAATGAATTCACTTTTACATTGGTGTTTTTCAATCAGTTCACCATTAATATTGTATTTGTACAAGTAATGATCTATTGGAAATGAAACCACATACACAGTGTCGTTGAGAAAAACTTTCGAGTGGTTGTGAACATGATTCCCGTAGTATTTTCCGTTTCCGTAGATTTCGGGCTTTCCATATACGAAGTGAGCTTCGTTGGTTTTTGTGTTAAGAATCAATTCTGTTGGTGTTTTTGAAACATCTTTTATTACTTCTTTTGAGTGACTCAGAATGTTTGCCGAAATAATTAGATTTCCATCAATGTATGTTATAGGATTTTGAAATGATGACTTAAGACAAAAATATGGCTCATTGATTCCTGTCAATTCAGCAATATCCCATGCCTGAATATTGTTTCCTTGCATATCAACATGAAATACGAAATAATCTAGTCTCGACATTTCATAATTCATTTTGTTAGCAAGAATAAACACCATATTATTATTGATATATAAATGTTTTATATAACTTTCAATTTCATTTTCAGAGAAAAGATTATGCAAAGGAACAGTGTCTTTGAAATTGCTTTTTCCAATGCCTTTGAAAACAATTGATGTCATGTTTTTATTAAAAAATGATATTATGGTGTCATTTGTTTCAGTCCTGTATTGCATTGAGTTGATAGGGGCATTCTGAAACTCCTGTTTGTTGACAATTGTCAATGCTTTCATTCTGAAGTTTTCAAAAAAAGACATTTTTTCTTTCTTGTTGCCGCACTGTGTCAGGAGCAATGTAAGGATGATAAAAAGTTGGCTGGGTGTTTTCATTTTTTTATTGTTTTTGCTTAAAAAAGCATTAGCAAAATAATAAATTACTATTTTGCTAATGCAAAGTTAAAAAAGATTTATTCATACACAGGAGGCTCTCCTGTTTCTACAACAAATATTTCATAAATATTTACAACTTCTTCAGATGCTATTGTTTTAGGATGTTTTCTAACAGAGGTATATCCTGATTTTAAATCATCCAATATTGGATATCTTTCAGGATCTCCTAAATAAGGCATTAGCATTAGATATTCATCAACATAGTTCTCAAAAAAGTTAGGGGTATTGCCAACAAAAATATAATAGTCTAAAATATCAACAGCTTCAAGATATTCCTCATAATTACCATCATAATAACCTTTTCTATCGGAATAAATATATACTGTTGGCAAACAATTATCTCCCATAAAGTCACAATTTGCATTTGGACATGGATATGGATAACCGGAAATTGGCTCACCACATTCAAAATGTCTTATTTTAGGAACCAATGGTGCTTCTTTTGTATTTAGCTCAATTGATGATTGATTTTCAGTTTTGTTAATTTCAGCCTTTTTGCAAGAAATCAACCCAATTCCTACTAAGGCAAGGAATAATGTTCCATATATTAATTTCTTCATGATACTTATTTTTTTTATTCTTTTTCGCCCTACTTTGTTTTTAGGAGTGTTCGGATCAATTTTTTTCTCCCTTTAATTCTATTGATGTTATTCAGGTTTTTTTTATCTCAGGCAACCACAAACCCAGTGTTTGTAGTTGCCTAAAGCGTAATAGATGACATTTCCTCCTGATTTCTTTATAGTACTGAAAAAAAGAAAATCCCAGTCGAAATTATTCGAATTTTCGTCTCTCTCTCTCTCTCTCTCTCTCTCTCTCTCTCTCTCTCTCTCTCTCTCTCTACAAAATTGAGAGGATTAAGCAAAATAGAACAATATTTGTGAAATATTATAAAAAACATATTCAATAAATAATTTTACAAATAAACAAAAGAAAAATTATAAAACCAAATTTTTTATTAAAATATTTACAACTAAAAAACAATAAATATGCGATAAAACCATGTATATGCCACAAATATAAAAATCGTAGCTTCTTAGCCAATTTATCATTTATCAATTTATCACTATGTGACGATGTGATGTGACGAATATTAAGGGCTATGCAATGCAAAATAATCATTATCTCGCCTTTTTTCTCTAACTTTTTGTGTTTTTTGTCACAAAATTTGCAAAACAGTTTCTCTTTTTTTTGAAGTCCTCAATCTTGTCAAATTTTTTGCCTCCCATGGGGATCCCTTTGGGAAAAAAAATAAATTTTAATTCCGGTTCCAACGGGCTGAAGCCCGTTGCTAATGATTTTTATCGCTTTATTTTTTTTGGTTGTGAAAAATTTTGTTTAACTCAGGGCTAAAGCCCTTCGTGCAATAATTTTCAACAAAACATTTCAACAAAACAAACATAGCCTTTTGTATTGCTAAAAATCTGTACATACACAAATCACAGCGATAAAACATTAGAGCGTGATTCGTTTGAACTTTTCTCTGCATAAGCCATATTTAGTAAAACAAATCTGAGCACTCAGATTTGTTTTTACACAGTTTCAAATTTTGACAGAGAAAGCTTGCTTTCGGTTTGTCGAAATTTTAAAACTGTGTAATGGCTTTTGCAGAACTAACGGAATTATTCGTGCAAATTAGAGTACTTGTACTGAGCCTGTCGAAGTATTAGTGGCTTATTCAAAATGTGCTAAGCATTAACGAAAAAAGACTTATCTTTGTAATATTCAACCACCTGAAAGACTGTAAACCATGTCACTGAAAAATATCATTGTACGAGTTATTCTGTTATTATTTTTATGTCTGATTATCCAAACATCATATGCACAAAAGATTAGGGTTGGAGTATATCAAAACAGCCCCAAGGTTGCATTTGATGATGCAGGGAATGCATATGGAATATTTGTAGATATTTTTGATTATATTTCAGCTCAGGAAGGATGGGAAATTGAATATGTCGCAGGAACCTGGTTCGAGCATATGCAAAGTTTGGAACATGGCAAAATTGATGTTCTTGCAGATGTCGCATGGTCTGCATCAAGAGACACACTGTTTTCATTTAACAGTATTCCTGTCATTCAGTCATGGGTGCAGATATACGATAACAAAAGCAGAAGCATTACAAAACCTGAACATCTTGAAGGATTGACCATCGGTCTGTTGAGGGGTTCAGTTCAGGAAGAGTACATGCTGAATGAGTTTGAGCAACTTTACAATGTGAAGGCAATTGTTAAAAGCTATGATGATAACACAGCAATAAACAAGGCAATATCAGAACATGAAATTGATGTGATACTTGCAAGCAGGTTTTTCTATTTTTCAGAAAACAGACCAGACGATTTGTTGCCAAACAGTTTGATTTTTCTTCCCGGCGATTTGTTTTTTGCCACTAAAAAGGGAGAAAATCTGTATATACTTTCTGCCATTGATAAACATTTATCAGTAATTCAAAATGACCCTGAGTCTGCCTATTATCAATCACTTCAGAAGTGGATGGATGTTGATTATACTTATAGAATGTCACATGTTTTAATATGGTTGCTCATTATTGCCGGAGTGATTATAGTGATGATTGTGATTTTTGTATTTGTTCTGAGAAAAAGAGTAAAGCAAAGAACCCGCGAGCTTGTTGCAGCTAACCAACTGCTTGAAGAAAACGAAAGAAACTATCGTGAACTGTTCAATTCCACACAGGAAGGAATCTATGTTCATGATATTGAAACAGGAGCAGTTGTTGACGTGAACCAAACAGTTTTAAAGATGTTCGGTTGTGAAAGCAAGGAAGAAGTAATAAGAGGAACATCAGACAATTCCAGCGATGTTGAAGGAGGATTTACATTTGAACAGGCCCGGATAAAACTGATGGAAGCAAAAGAAAAAGGAGAAGTGTCCTTTGAATGGAAAAGCAAAAGAAAAAACGGAGAAATATTCTGGAGTGAAGTGAGTTTGAAAAGGGCAAATATCCTGGGAGTGGAAAGAATATTGGCTTTTGTAAACGACATCGATAATCGCAAAAAGAAAGAAAAGGAAGCAGCAAAGGCAATGGCATTGTTTCATACACTTGCACAAAACTCTCCCGTAGGAATTTTTCGAACAGATGCTGAGGGGAAAACGACCTATGTAAACCCTGCATGGATTGACATGACCAAAGTAGATACTGATAAAGCCATGGGAACAGGTTGGCTCAGTGTAATTCATGAAGAAGACAGGGAGCGAGTTGTTAATGAATGGATGGAACGTGTTTCTCTCAGAGTCCCATCACGTGCTGAATACAGATTGTATGATAGGGACGGAAAAGTTTCATGGGTGCTTGGATATGCTGTGCCTGAGTATTCCGACGGAGAGTTTATGGGATATGTGGGCACAATGACTGATATCACAATGATAAAGCAAGCCGAACTGGATATACAAAAGAAGAACGAGGAATTGTTTAAGGCCAAAGAAAAAGCAGAAGAAAGCGACAGGTTGAAATCATCATTTCTGGCCAATCTTTCGCATGAAATACGTACACCCATGAATGCCATTGCCGGATTTGCATCACTACTTGTAAAAACTGATGATGCTGACGATAAGGTTTCAAGATATTCTTTAATTATTGAACAAAGCACAAACCAACTGCTCTCAATTATCAATGATATCATTGAAATATCAATGATTGAAACCAAGCAGATGGCATTGCGTTATGAGGAACTGGAATTGTGCTATTTCTTTAATCATCTTGACATGATTTTCACCAATCAGATTCCTGAAAATAAAAATATTGAACTGGTTTTTCATATGCCACCTGAACTTTGTGAAAAAGCACTTTCTACCGATAAGGTGAAATTTGAACAAATTATGAGTAATCTCATTGGCAACGCTTTGAAATATACAAATGAGGGACGAATTATTGTTGATTGTAAAGAAAAAAGTAATTCTGAGTTGGTGTTCTCAGTACATGATACCGGAATTGGAATTGCAAAACAGGAACTACAGTTGGTTTTTGACAGATTTTATCGATGTGAAAATGATCAAACTTCTGAAATGAAAGGCTCTGGACTGGGTTTGGCAATCACCAAAGCATATGTTGAAATGCTGGGCGGATGTATTCATGTTAAATCAGAATTGGGCAAAGGCTCAGTGTTTTATTTTACTCATCCATACCAGGGAACTACTATAGCTAAGGAAGAAAAAGGATTATATGTAAAGAATCCTAATTCTGGTATAACAAAACCTAAAGTTTTGCTGGTTGAAGATGAAAATCTTAACATCATGTTTCTCCAGTCTGCTCTTGCAGAATATCCCCTTGAGCTGCTTGATACTGCTTATGCATCTGAAGCAATAGAAATATGCCGTACGCGGAATGATATTATTTTTGTCCTGATGGATGTAAAACTTGAAGATGGCTCAGGCATTGATGCAACAAAACAAATCAAACAGGAATTTCCAGATTTGCCTATCATTATTCAAACCGCCTATGCCCTTCCTGAAGACGAACAAAAAGCAAGGGAAGCAGGTTGCGATGAATTTCTTGCAAAACCCATAAGCCTTAAAAAACTCAGAGCAATTGTGGAAAAGTATCTTAAAGAATAATTTGTCAGATTAAATTTTCAAAAAAATTTGTTCATGTAAAAAACATTTCGTTATTTTGCGAAATGCAAAAATGAAATCATGGACAAAAAAGTTGAATTTAATCAGGAAGATATCCAACTGGCTCAGTTTGCCAAGGCAATGAGTCATCCTGTGCGTGTGTATATTTTGCGGAAGTTGTCCCACATGAATGCCTGCTGTTATAGCGGCGACCTGGTGGATGAACTGCCTGTGGGGCGTTCAACTTTGTCGCAACATTTGAAAGAATTGAAATACGCTGGACTTATTCAGGGCGAGATTGAGCCTCCCTTTATAAAATATTGTATTCACCGTGAAAATTGGGACAAATTGCAAACGATGTTTCATCATCTTTTTCAGTAAAAAAAAATCTAAAAAAAATGCAATCATGGAGATAAAAAGAGAACTGAAAATTTTATTATGGATACTTGTTGTGTTTGTTGCTGCATTTTTTCTTCCAATTGAAAGTGCCAGATTCAATACTGCAATATTAGCCACTTTTGATTTGGTAAAATGGTATGCACAGGAACATGTGGTTTTATGTCTTTTGCCTGCCTTTTTCATAGCCGGAGTCATAGCAGTTTTTGTGAGTCAGGGCTCAGTGCTCAAATATTTTGGAGCCAATGCAAAAAAGTGGCTGGCTTATACTGTTGCTTCTGTTTCAGGAACAATACTGGCAGTGTGCAGTTGCACAATTCTTCCATTATTTTCCAGTATTCACAAACGAGGCGCAGGTCTTGGACCAGCGATTACATTTTTATACTCAGGACCTGCCATCAATATTTTGGCAATTATTCTCACTGCACGTATCCTGGGTTTTGAAATGGGTGTGGCACGAATCATCGGTGCCGTTGTGTTTGCCATTGTCATTGGTCTTGTAATGTCATTCATTTATCGTAAAGAAGAAAAAGCCAAAAAAGAAGAACAAATGAATTTTCCGCAGATGCCTGAAAAACGACCAATGTGGCAAACATCACTTCACTTTTTTATTTTAGTACTGATTCTTGTTCTTGCCAACTGGGGTAGTCCGGCTAAAGATGACTTCTCAAGTGTCTGGTTTTATATTTTCACATATAAATGGTATATCACAGGAGCATTTTCATTAATCCTTATCTACACACTCATTAAAGTTTTAAAAATTACATGGTGGTGGGTGATGACAGCAGCACTTATCACTGCTTTATCTGCGGTATTATCAACCAAATTTATTGAGAATGCAAAACTTAGTCCTCTGGTACCAATGATTGTTGCCATTGCTGCATTAAGTATAATCACATTATTTGATAAAAAAGACGAAGAGAATCGTGAATGGACTTTGTCCACCTGGGACTTTGCCAAGCAAATTATGCCACTACTTGCCATTGGGGTTGTAATTGCTGGTTTTTTACTTGGTTCTACACATGGTGAAGTTGGTACGGATAACTACACAAGCATTCCGGGTGTTATTCCTAATGAATGGGTTGAATGGGCAGTCGGAGGAAATTCTTTTATGGCAAATTTCTTTGCTTCAATTTTGGGTGCATTTATGTATTTTGCCACATTAACAGAGGTTCCAATTTTACAGGGTCTTATTAACTCAGGAATGGGAAAAGGTCCGGCTTTGGCTCTATTACTGGCTGGGCCATCACTCTCATTGCCCAATATGCTGGTAATCAGAGGAGTTATTGGAACACAAAAAACTGTTGTTTATGTTTTATTGGTAGTTATTATGGCTACAATTGCAGGTTTAATTTATGGAAGTTTGTTTTAAAAAAAATATATGTAACTTTGTTTCGTTATTTGACGAAACACGAACCAAAAAACCCCAAACAATCATAATTATGAAAAAATCAATTATTGTTATTTTAGCTCTTATCCTTTCTTTAGCAGCTTATTCACAAAAAGGAACTTCGGCTGTTGTCCTTTATTTTAAGGCAGATTTGGCTTGTTGTAAAGCGAGAGCATGTGCTGCTGTTGAGAATGATGTTAAAACTATTGTTGAAAACAATTTCAAGGAATGCAATGTTGTTTTCAAATCAGTTAGGATTGCTGACCCTGAAAATGCTTCACTGGTTGAACAATATAATGCACAATCTCAAACTGTTATTATTGTTGTTCAAAAAAAGAAAAAGTTCACCTCGGTTGATGCGACACTATTGGTAAGGGAATTTATTCAAAAACAGGATAAACCTGCTTTTGAAACAGCTTTTGTTAAGATGATCCAGGAAAGTATGCAATAGTTTGTTTTAATTAATAATGAAGGGATGGATATGTTTGATAATCATCTGGAAAACCAGGAGTTGGAAGAGTTAGCAGTATTGGTGAAAGCAATGGCACATCCAACAAGATTGTGGATACTGCAGTTTCTTGCATCCCAGCAGTGTTGTTTTAGTGGTGAAATTGCCGATGAATTACCCATAGCCCGTTCCACCATATCTGAACATCTCAGACAATTGAAAGAAGCAGGACTCATTCAGGGCGAAATAGAGCACCCTAAAATCAGATATTGTATCAATCCTGAAAAATGGGACAGGGTCAAACATCTGCTTGATACTCTTTTTGCAAACAAATTGGAATCAAATAAATTTAAAAATTGTCAAACCAAATAAATACAAGGAGATATGGAAATTAAAGTATTGGGCCCCGGTTGCCCAAAATGTACCACTCTTGAAAAAATGACCAGAGAGGTTGTTGCTGAAAACAGTATTGATGCAACAGTTGAAAAAGTTGATGATATCATGAAAATAATGGAATACGGAATTATGCGTACACCCGGTATGGTTATCAACGGAAAAGTTGCATTCAGCGGAAGAGTTCCTTCAAAAGAAGAATTGAAGTCAATAATTGAAAATGCGTAAATGAGTTTTTTATGAGAACAATGAAAAAATTAATAATGCTTATTGGTTTTGCAATGCTTGTTGCTGCCTGCGGAAACAATCAGACATCTGAATCAAAAACATCAGAAAACGAAACCTCTGAATACGGAATTGCAAAAGTTGAGGTTTTCTATTTTCACGCCACAAGAAGATGCCCAACCTGTAACAAGATTGAAGATATTTCAAAAGATTTTGTTGCTCAGCAATATAAAGATCAGGATGTGAAATACTATTCAGTCAATTTTGAAGATAGCCAAAACAAAGAGATTACTCAAAAATACAGCATTACATGGTCATCTTTAATAATATCATCCGGTGATGAACACGAAGATATTACTGATCTTGCATTTCAGGTGATTAATTCAGATCCATCTCAGCTTACAAACAGAATGCAAAATCTCATTGATGAATATTTGAGTAAATAGAAGAATTAAAATGGTTGACGGGTTGAATAGTGTTTTGAACAATATGTACTCAAGTGCTGAAATTCCAATCCTTTCTGCACTGATACTGGGATTAATGACAGCCATTAGCCCTTGTCCACTTGCAACAAATATAAGTGCCATCGGATTTTTAAGCAGAAATCTAACAAACAAAAAAATTGTATTGTGGCATAGCCTTGTTTACACACTGGGTCGTACATTTGCATATGTGGGTTTAGCTGCTTTGTTTTTTCTTGGTGCAAACCAGTTGAATATTCAAAAGTTTGTGGCCACATACGGAGAAAGAATTCTCGGTCCCCTCCTGGTATTAATCGGTGTTTTTATGCTGGACATTATCAAGCTGAAAATCTCAGGCTCAGGAAAACTGGCTCAAAAAGCTGAAGAAAAAAGCAAATCCGGTTCTTTTTTGGGTGTGTTTTTGCTGGGTGTCGTTTTTGCTCTTGCATTTTGTCCTTATAGCGGAGTGTTGTATTTTATGATGCTTATTCCCCTCACAATGGCAAGTCCCGAAGGACTTTTGCTCCCTTTTGTGTTTTCACTGGCTACAGCTCTACCCGTGATTCTGTTTGCTTTCCTGATTGCATTCACTGTTTCTGCTGCCGGCAAATTCTATAATAAAATCAAATCCTTTGAATATTGGTTCAGACGTATTGTTGGTGTCATTTTTATTCTTGCAGGTTTGTATCTCATTTGGCAGGTCTATATCGGTTAAAAATTATTCATGTTTCAGGATTAATAAAACCCTAACATTGAGTTAATATGAAAGAAAGGTGTAATAAGTAATTTTGTAAGCAAATGAAACAATTAAGTGAACTGGATAGTTTTTTGACAGCATATGCTCCTATGGAGGGAATTAGCAAAGGCATTGCTCCGAGCGATGCGTTGAAGGCCTGTAAGCTGGGAGCAGTTATACTGGATATCAGAGAAGAGGATTTTACACTATACAAGCAGTTTCAGGTTCCTGAAGTATTGTATTTGCCTTTGAGCAAAGCAGATGATTTGATTGAAAATTTGCCCGATGATTGCTGGTTGATAGTAGCAGATGCTGCCGGAAATTTTTCGCGTGATTTTGTACAGCGTTTGATAGAATCAGGACTTTCAACTATATGCATATTGTCTGGTGGAATTGTTGACTGGGAAAGGGCAGGCATGCCTGTTTCAACAGATGTGAGCAAGGAATTGTCAGGGTCATGTGTTTGTCAGTTGAAAAAAAGAAATCTTAATAATTAAAACAAATACGATGAAAATTCTAATTCTATGCACCGGAAATTCATGCCGCAGTCAGATGGCCGAAGGTTTTCTCCGTTTTTTTGCTCCCGAAGCTGAAGTGTTTTCAGCCGGAACAGCACCTTCTGACCGAGTTCATCCAAAAGCAGTGCAGGTGATGAAAGAAGTGAATATTGATATTTCTTCACATACTCCCAAATCTGTGGATGTGTTTCTTGACAAAGAGTTTGATTTTGTAATTACCGTGTGTGGTGGAGCACAGGAGTCCTGTCCCATGTTTACCGGAAACGTGAAGCAAAGAGTGCATATTGGTTTTACAGATCCTGCCGAAGCCACAGGTACGGAACATGAAATTCTCACTGTTTTTCGCAATGTGAGAGATCAGATCAGGGATGATTTTTTTAAATTTTACAAAGAAAATATTGTTCAATTGTAATCGAAAAAAAGAGATGACTGAAAAAAAGCGAATTGGTTTTTTTGAGAAATATTTGACAATTTGGGTGGCTGCGTGTATTTTGGTTGGCATTGCTGTGGGTCATTTTGTTGGCGATTATATGGAAGTGCTGAGAACTTTGGAAATTGCTCGTGTGAATATCCCCATAGCCATACTTATATGGTTAATGATTTATCCCATGATGCTGCAGATTGACTTTTCAAGCATAAAAAATGTTGGAAAAAAACCAAAGGGAATAATACTAACTGTGATTATCAACTGGTTGATTAAGCCCTTTACTATGGCTTTTTTTGCCTGGATTTTCTTTTCAAAGCTTTATGCTGCATGGATAGATCCTTCAATGGCAGGCGAATACATTGCAGGTGCCATTATTCTTGGGGCAGCTCCATGTACGGCCATGGTGTTTGTTTGGTCTTATCTTACCAATGGAGATCCCAACTACACTCTTGTTCAGGTTTCAGTAAATGACCTCTTAGTTCTGATAGCATTTGTTCCAATTGTTGGTTTATTGCTTGGTATTACAGATGTTAAGATACCATATGATACTCTTGTTGCAAGTGTGGTTGTTTTTGTTGTTGTACCATTGTTGGCAGGTTATATTACCAACAGATTACTCATAAGAAGCAAAGGAGAAGAATGGTTTAAAAACAGATTTCTACCTCGGTTTAAACCTGTAAGCATTGTTGCACTTCTTGTCACTCTCATTCTTTTATTTGCATTTCAGGGCGAAGTATTGGTTGAAAATCCAATAATTATTCTATTGGTTGCAGTCCCTTTAATAATTCAAACATATTTTATCTTTTTCCTGGCCTGGTTTGCAGGAAAAAAAATAAAACTACCGCATGCAATATGTGCACCTGCTGCAATGATAGGTGCCAGCAACTTCTTTGAGCTGGCAGTTGCAGTTGCAATTGCTTTGTTTGGGTTTGATTCGCCTGCTGCAATGGTTACAGTTGTGGGTGTCCTGGTTGAGGTGCCTGTCATGCTTTCTCTTGTTGCTTTTGCCAATAGAAAACGTTATTAGGGTGGAAAATTTTTTTCAGTTTTTCCGGTTTTTCCTATGAAAAAGATAAATCATATCACTTTTTTAGTCAGGGATATTGTTTTCATTTTTTTTTTGTAGGTTTGCTGAATAAATCAAGATTTTTATGCCAGAAAAGAAAAGAATAGAAGAGATAGCCAATATTATCAACCACAAAGGAAATCTGAAGCTTGATATTTATGATAATACATTGGCTGTCATGGCAATATTAAAAGAAGAAGCCCAAAAGATAATTGAAGAACTCCATTCAATCAGAATTGCCTCGAAACATCTTATTCCATTGGAATTCAATGACAAGGGAGATTTTGAATTTGAGATAAAGTTTGCAGGTGATGTATTGATTTTTATGATGCATACAAATGTTTTTCAATTTAGTCGTTATCACGAGATTATGAAAACGCCCTATATTAAAAAGGATAATGATCGTTCCTATTGCGGATTGATAAATATATACAATTTTCTGGCAGATTCTTTTAAATATAACAGGGTTAACGATTCTGGTTATATGATTGGCAGATTGTTTGTGAACAAAGAAAACCATTATTATATTGAAGGAAAGCGTGAAATATCAATGATTTATAATGATTTTGCTAAATCCAAAATTAGTTCATCAACTGTAAGAGAGATTTTGTTATCATCAATTTTATATACTGTGAATTTTGATTTACTTACACCACCTTATGATGATGTAAAAATTGTCAGTGTTTATGAGATGCAGGAAACGATAGAAAATTTGCGAATTAAAACAGGCAAAAGATTGGGGTTTAAGTTTCAGGCTGACCAGCAGTAGAAAAATGGTAACTGCTCACCATATTATAATATTTGTGGCTTATAAAAATGTGCTGAGCGGTTACGAAAAATCACATTTTTTTAAATTTTGAAAAAAAAAGTTGTAATATTTAAAAAAAGTATTACCTTTGCACGCTCAAACTTGGTCCGTTCGTCTAGTCAGGCCTAGGACGCCAGGTTTTCATCCTGGTAACACGGGTTCGAATCCCGTCGGGG
>CAZGIW010000034.1:0-31883 GCA_964526285.1 uncultured Bacteroidales bacterium
TTTCAGTGAATTTTCCTCCTTCATTCACTTTCAGTGAATTACGGGGAACAAAGTCGGGGAACAAAGTCGGGGAACAAAGTCGGGGAACAAAGTCAGAGAACAAAGCAATCGGATTTTGAACGAAGAACCACGTGAACACTATACTTTAGCGTGTTATAAATATTTTATATTTTATTTTTGCTATTTTATTTTTTCTATAATATGAGGTATAAAGGTATAGGTAAAAAGCGATGCCCGAAGTGCAATTCGACAAGCTTATTTCGGCAGGCTTATTTCGGCAGGCTCAATACATCGCAATACATCGCATTGTATCACTTGCCGAAGCAGGGCAGGGGTAAAACTCGCTGAAATTCAGTACACTTCAATGTTGGGGCAATTATAATTATCGGGAAAAGCTGGTTTTGACACAGCCTCAAATGTAAACTATCTAATTCGGTGCTTATTAAACCTATTATTGAGATAAGCAGTTAAAAAATAAACTGTTGCCAGTCCTAATATTTTGTTAAAACCATCAGCAGTATTGATTTTTGTTGTATTTTTGCACCATGTTGCGTAAATTATATCATGTGTTGATTATTCCTATGCTGGCTGTGTTTTTACTCAGCACACAAGGATTTTCTGTGTATGAACATTATTGCAACACCAGTCAAACATCTTCCATTGCACTATTTTCATCAGTGGAATGTAAGCATCATAATGACACTGAGGAAAGTTGCCATCATTGCTGCACAGAAATGAACAACAGTGCCTGTCAGATTCCACAAAAATTCGAAGATAATTGCTGCACCGATTTTCATACATTTGTTAAAGCAGAAATTCAGGTGTTTGTGCCCTCTTCAGAGGAGATTAAAATTCAGTATTGCCCCTGTTTCACAGGAGTCACTTTTTGGGCTGGAGATTATCATGTTCTTATGCCCAATGATAATGAAACAGAAGTTTTTCGACCTAAACAGCCTCCAAAAACAGGCAGATTTACTGTTATTTTGCTTCAAAGCTTGAAAATTCCCGAATTTCTTAGCTAATCTTTTGTCATGACCGTAATCAGGAAATGACATTTTACTGAATTTGTTATTTATAAAATTTCAAAAAAAAAAGATTATGTTGAGAATCATTCAAATTTTTATATGCATTATTCTGACTCATTCAGTATTTGCGCAGCAACTGGCAGGGACTGTGTATGAAGTTGATGCACAGGGAAACAAAAAAACCCTGCCGGGGGTGAATGTGTTTTTTGCCGACAGGTCAGGGGGCACAGTGTCAGATATTAACGGAAAATTCTTATTAAATATGGAAGGAAAAACCAATGTTCCGGTGGTGTTTTCCTATGTGGGTTTTCAGCCTGATACCCTGAAGTCGTTTGATTTGAACACAGAGCTTGAAATTGTTCTTTTTTTGGGAAAAACACTTGATGAAGTAGTAATTTCAGAAAGAACAATTGGCACACACATGTTACGTATGGAGCCAATAGTTGTTCAAATGATTGGGCAGCAGGAACTGAAGCGCGCCGCCTGTTGTAGCATGGCCGAGAGTTTTGAAACCAATGCCTCGGTTGACGTGCAGTATAGCGATGCTGTCAGTGGTGCCCGCCAAATTCAGCTGCTGGGACTTTCAGGCATTTACAGTCAGATATTATTTGAAAACATGCCTTATCTGCGCGGGCTTGGTGTGCCTTATGGACTGGAATATTTGCCCGGCCCATGGCTGGATGCTATTTATGTTGCAAAGGGAACATCGTCTGTGATTAACGGTTATGAATCAATAACAGGACAAATCAACGCCGAACTGAAAAAACCCGAGGAAAAGGAAAGAACCTATCTGAATATGTATGGTGATCAGGATGGCAGGCACGAAGTGAACTTCAATCAGAGAATTGTATTGAATCACGAAGTGCAAACCATGTTGTTTGGCCATTATTCCAACACTCCATTTGCCATTGATGAAAACAATGACGGCTTTCTGGATGCTCCGCTGAAGCAACAGATACATCTTGCAAATCATTGGAATTATCACAGCAAAGACGGTGGTTTTGAAGCGAGATGGGGAATCAGAGGATTGAGCGAAGAAAGAAAGGGAGGACAAACAGCCTATTTTGACAATGAACCAAACAGCGGATACTATGGCACTGAAATCACGACCCAGCGAATGGATCTGTTTGCAAAAACAGGATATATGTTTGGGAACGAAAACAACACAAATATTGGTTTTATTAATTCGTTTTCGTGGCATGATATGAATTCGTTTTTCGGACTGAAACAATATGATGCCTCACAGCTGGGATACTACTCCAACTTGATTTTTACAACTGAGCTTGGACAACCCAAACACCAGTTTCAGGCGGGTCTGAGTTTAATGTATGATGAATATGATGAAATGCTCAATGACAGTGCCTTCAAAACCATAGAACGAGTGCCCGGAATTTTTTCACAATACACATTTTCAATCCCTGAACACATTACCATAATAGCAGGAATGAGAGTTGATCATCACTCCTTGTTTGGAACGATAGTTACTCCCAGAGCCCACCTGCGCTATCCTCTCAATGAGCATTTTATTTTGCGTGCCTCTGCCGGAAAAGGATATCGTTCGCCCCGAATCATTGTGGAAAACATTCAACTTCTGGCATCATCAAGAAATTTTGTGTTTGAAGAAGAACGAAAAATGGAAGAAGCTGTCAATTTTGGAGCAAATCTGGCATTCCACCACAAGTTTTTGAAGCGCGATATTACAATTACTGCGGAATATTATCGCACCAATTTCATGAACCAGATTATTGTTGATTATGAAAAAAATCCACTGCTCATCAGTGTTTATAATCTTGACGGAAAGTCGTGGGCATCTCATGCACAACTTGAGATATCATATGAGCCAACACGTAATCTTGATATAAGAACAGCGGTTCGCTATAATGATGTGAAAACCACATATGATGGCATACTTCGTGAGAAATACATGGTCAACAGGTGGAAATATCTGCTCACCGCAAGCTATCTGACCAAAAATCGCAAATGGCAGTTTGATGCAACAGCTCTGCTCAACGGAAAAAGCAGCTTGCCAGATTTATCATTTCATCCCGAAGAATGCAGGCCTCCCGAAGAGACTCCTGTTTTTCTTGTGGTTCATGCACATATCACATATAATGTGAAACGCTGGAGTTTTTATGCTGGAGCTGAAAACCTTACCAACTATATGATGCACAATCCGATACTGGGCTATGATGACCCTTTCGGACCATATTTTGACTCTTCAATTGTTTGGGGACCAATTATGGGAAGAAAGATTTATGTGGGATTCAGATATGTGATTGATAAACCGGTGGCGGGAAGAAATGTGGGGCATTAGTGTGATAATGGAATAATTGATTAAAAGAACAATAGAACAATTGAACAATAGAACAATAGAACAATAGAACAAAAGAACAATAGAACAATAGAACAATTGAACATTTGAACAATTGAAGTGAGAATGTATGATTAGTTGATTAGAAATTCGTAAAATAAGATATTAGTAATTAGTAGAACCAATTCGTATTATGAAGAAAACAATTTTAATTTTATTCACGCTTATATTTACATTTGCTGTGAATGATGCTTTTTCTCAAAAAGAGCAAAAGAAGAAAAAAACCGAAACAGTAAGGATTTCAGCATTTATGCATTGTCAGGCATGTGCTGATAACATTACCACAAATCTCAATTTTGAGAAGGGAGTGAAAAAGGTGGATGCCGATTTCCGCACCAACGTGGTTACCATTGAGTATGTGCCCAAAAAAATCAACCCGGTCATGCTGACTGAAAAAATCAGAGAACTTGGATATGCCGCGGAATTGTTGGTGGAATGAAAAGAGAGGGACAGTAGGGTATTAATTATTAATTATTAATTTTTAATGATTAATGATTAATGTTTAAGGCTAAGGCTAAGGCTAAGGCTAAGGCTAAGGCTAAGTACCCTTTCATTTCCTTCGTAAATTACGGGTATGAAAGCTTAGGCATTGGAATAATTGAACAATAGAACATTCGAAGTAAGAAGTATATATTGGCTATTATTTTATTCGAAAAAGTCGGATATTAGTATTTAGTAGTGCAAATTCGTAGAATTCGTTATTTGCCTTTTGTAGAGGAAATTTGTAGAAATGGTTTTGTTCTGACTTCGCAAATCCACACAAAACAAAAAATCCGTTTTAATCCTTTAAATCTGTGGATAAAAAAAATGGACAAAACCTACACGACGAGCAATAATAACCCCTGTGAACTTTGTCACATCGTCACATAGTGATAAATTGATAAATGAAAATTCTCTGTGACCTTCGTCCCATCGGGATAAATTGGTTAAAAAATCAATTGCTACCCCCATTCATCCATAAATAACATCAGAATTAGTCATTCGCTGATTAGTAATAAGCAGGAGCTTCCGTAAGTTTAAACTACCGAAAAAACAAAACCCGCTATAATTTCCAAAAAATCCCGACATTCGTCATTCGCTTTTAATTTTCCGTTATTCGCCGATTTTTTCTGTCTGGGCAAAAGTTTCACAATTAATTTTGCATTGTATAAAAAAGGGTAATAAAAAAACTTTAAATGTTTTAAAAGTTTTCTATCTTTGCAAAATAATTATAATTTTTGATTATGGAGATTGTTGAAAGAATTTTGGAACAGGCATCGAAAATGTTTTTAAAACATGGCATTCGAAGCGTTACAATGGATGATATTGCACGGGAAATGGGGGTTTCAAAAAGGACAATTTATGAGAACTTTAGAGATAAGGATGAATTGCTAGAAATATGTCTTCGAAATCACAAGCAGGAGGTGAAACACCATCAGCAACTTGTGATAGCCACATCAACAAATGTACTTGAGTCAATTTACAGAATTATGTTTGAAGTTGCAGCAGCCATGAATCAGGTACATCCTTCTTTTATTTCAGACTTGAAAAAATATCACAATCATTTATACAAAGATCATATTTTAAAGAATCAGGATGATCATATTCATGTTTTTGAAAAGCTATTGATAAAAGGTATTGAAGATGGAATATTCAGGGACAATATCAATGTGGCAATTGTAACAAGGATGCTCAATAGCCAATTAAGAGAGATGACTAATGAAGAATTGTTCCCTGTTGAATTGTTTTCCAGAGCAGATGTTTTTGTAAACATTATAGTCAATTTTACACGCGGAATTGCTACTCCAAAAGGAATAAAAGTGATTGATAAAATTATTGAATTAAGAAAAAATGAACTTGAGAAAAAACAAAAAAACTATGAAAAAAGGGATTATTAAAACATTTTTGTTGTTGGTTTTAACACTGGTTTTATTAGGGAGTTTACCAGCACAGAATTCTCTCAGTCTGAGTGTTGAAGGAGCAGTAACCTATGCTTTGGAAAACAACAAAATGATGAGAAACGCCCAATTATCCGTTGAAGAATCACAGGCTGCATACAGGGCAACACTCTTACAGGGGCTTCCACAGGTTGAGGCTAGGCTTGATTATCAGAACTATTTTAATGCCATGGCATATTTGGGACCAATGACATTCACCTTTAATCCAACAAGCAACCTCAATCTTTCGGTTGGACAATTGATTTTCAGTGGAAGCTATATTGTTGGACTTCAGATGCAGAAAATTTATCAGGAAATTACTGAAGTGAATTACCGTAAAACAGATATTGATATTCGTGCACAGGTGATGAGTTCATACTATCTGGTATTGATTTCTCAGCGTTCCCTTGAAATTCTGGAACAGAATGTAGAAAACATGGAAGATGTGATTGAAAAAACAAGAGCTCTTGTTCTTGTTGGTATTCTCGATGAAACTGATTTTGATCAGATTGCTCTTCAAAAGACAAATATTGAAAATGCTGTCAAATCAGCAGAAAGACAAATTGAGTTGGCCACGAACCTTCTGAGAATGCAATTAGGAGTGAATGCACAAACTGATATTATTCTTACGGATGATTTATTTTCTATTCTTGCGCAGTCAAATGTCAACAAAACCCTTCAGACTCCCTATGATGTTCAAAACAATTATGATTTTCAGCTGATGGTGCTTCAGAGAGACATATCAAAAAAGCGTATTAATATGGAAAGAGCTAAATTTTTACCTACAATCACAGGATTCTATAATTATACAGAAAAAATTAAAAAGCCAGAACTTGATTTTTCTCCCAAAAATGTGATTGGACTTAATGTGAACATTCCAATATTTTCAAGCGGATCCAGATATTTTGGTCTTAAACAGGCGAAGATACAATATCAGTCTGTTCAAAACCAGATGGACTTTGTGTCTGATCAGCTTTCCATTCAGGAAAAGCAGCTCAGGCAAAACCTGAAAACAGCAATTGAACTTTATGAAGCTCAAAGCGAAAACATTGAACTGGCAAGAAGGGTATATCAGAATATTTATCGCAAATATGAACAGGGTGTTATTTCAGGACTTGATATGACAACAGCCAGCACCAACCTTTTGCAAGCTGAAAACTCCTACATTATGGCTATTATGCAACTACTTGATGCAAAAACAGCACTTGACAAATTTTTAAATCAGATTCAATATTAACAACGATTATTTATACAACATGAAAACATTCACACTCTACTCACACATGACAAAAGCAACATTGATTATTCTTGTTGTATTCTTTGCGGCCTGTTCTGGAAAAAAGGAAGAACCAGATGCAGAGAAAACATCAGCTGAAAAAGTGAAAACAATGTCGCTTCAGGCGAAATCAATAAACCATACAATTGAATTTACATCAAACTTAATTGCCAACGAAGAGGTGTATTTTGCTCCAGCCACTCCTGGAAGGATTGAGAAAATATTTGTTGAAGTTGGTTCCAGATTCAGAAAAGGCGATTTGCTTTTTATTATGGACCAAACTCAACTGCACCAGGCAACCATACAGCTAAAAAATCTTGAAGTGGATATGGCTCGTTTTGATACACTGATTAAAACAAACAGTATTCCCAAGCAACAGTATGACCAGTTTAAAACGCAGTATGAAATTGCAAAAACCAATGTTCAGTTTCTTGAAGAAAACAGCAGACTCAAAGCTCCTTTCAGCGGAATTGTTTCAGGGAAATATTATCAAAATGGTGAAATGTTTTCAGGAGCACCCAATACACCTGTTGGAAAAGCTGCGGTACTTTCAATTGTGCAGATTAATCCTTTGAAAGCGGTGGTCAGCATTTCCGAAAAGTACTTTCCTCTAATCAAACATGGAATGGATGTGGATGTGGTGTCGGATGTGTTTCCAGATAAACTTGTGAAAGGGAAGATATTACGGATTTATCCCACCATTGATCAGTATTCACGTACTTTTCAGGTTGAGGTTGTGATACCCAATCCAAAGGAAGAATTGCGCCCAGGGATGTTTTGCCGTACTACATTTTATTTGGGAGAAGTTGAGGCAGTAGTTGTTCCGTCAACTGCAGTAATGAAAGTACAGGGTTCCAATGAAAGGTATGTTTTTGTTGTTGAAAATGGTAAAGCAAAACGAATCATGGTTGAAATTGGAAGACGTTTTGATGATCAGATTGAAGTCATATCTCCCGAATTGAAATCCGGTGACCGGTTAATTATTTCAGGCCAAGCCAGGCTTGTTGATGGCGTTGATGTTGAAGTGGTGAAGTAAGTTTTATAATTAAAAAATGAACTGCAATGAGTATCTATAAAACGGCTGTAAACAAACCCATATCAACACTGATGGTGTTCATCGGTGTGGTAGTGATGGGGCTTTATTCCCTCACCAATATTCCTATTGACTTGTATCCTGAAATAAATCCTCCCTATGTTTCAGTGATGACAACTTATCCGGGAGCAAATGCCTATGAAATTGAAACCAATATTACAAAAGTCCTTGAAGACCAATTGAATACAGTTGAGAATCTTAAGGAAATCACATCAACTTCTTATGATAATCTGAGCATCATCACTTTGGAATTCAATTGGGAAACCAATCTGGATGAAGCGACCAATGATATCAGAAATGTGATGGAACGGGTGCTTGATTATTTGCCTGAAGGAGCCAACCGTCCTTTAATTTTCAGATTCAGCACCAGCATGATGCCCATTTTGTTTTATGCTGTAACTGCTGACGAAAGTTATTTGGGTTTAACCAAATTGCTTGAAGAGAAGCTGATTAATCCACTGAACCGAATTAATGGCATTGGCTCTGTGGGAATGATTGGACAACCCGTGAGAGTTGTTTACGTAGAACTTGATCCCATTCGTCTTGAGGCACACAACTTGACATTGGAGCAGATATCTAATGTGATTGCTGCTGAAAATTTTAATCTTCCATCAGGAAATTTAAAGATGGGAAGTGTTGATTATCCAATTCGAATACAGGGCGAATTTGAAGAAAGTGTTGAAATTGAAAGCCTGGTTGTTGGTAATTTTCAGGGCAGACCTGTTTATCTGAGAGATGTGGCCACAGTTGAAGATAGGGAAAAAGATCTTTCTCTGGAGGAACGTATTTACGGTGGCAAGGGTTTGAGAATGTTTGTTCAGAAACAATCGGGAGCAAATACAATTCAGATTACCCGTGATGTCAAGGCGATGATGGAAGAACTTGTCCCTGAGCTTCCTCCCGATGTGAAAATCACAGAAGTAATGGACACTTCTGACTTTATTAAAAATTCAATCAACAATTTGTCCAAAACCCTTTTATATGCTCTGATTTTTGTCATGCTTGTGGTATTCATTTTTCTTGGAAGATGGAGGGCAACTTTTATTATTTTGCTCACAATACCTATTTCTCTCATTGTGGCATTTATCTATTTGTACATATCGGGCAACACAATCAATATCATTTCATTATCTTCATTGGCAATAGCCATAGGCATGGTGGTTGATGATGCCATAGTTGTGCTTGAAAACATCAATCGTCATGTGGACAGGGGAAGCAATCCACGGGAGGCTGCCATATATGCAACCAACGAAGTGTGGATGTCGGTGATTATTACAACTCTTGTGATTGTGGCTGTGTTCTTTCCCCTCACACTTGTTTCCGGAATGACCGGAGTGATGTTTAATCAGTTGGGATGGATTGTAACGATAACTGTTGTAACTTCAACTGTTGCAGCAATTTCACTCACTCCAATGCTGTCATCAAGGCTTTTGAAAATGAAGAAAAAAGTAGATAAAATTCCCCGATTCAGCTGGGATAATATTTTTGGCAAGGCCTTTGACCGTTTGGATTCCTTTTATGAAAGAACACTACGCTATGTGTTGCGACGTAAGATGATGACCGGCATTGTTGCAATTGTAATATTTGTTGGATCTATGTTTCTCATGCGTTTTGTGGGAACTGATTTCATGCCAGAATCAGATGAAAGCAGTATTTCAGGAACTATTGAGTTGCAGACAGGGGTTCGTGTGGAGGAATCAATCAGAATTGCAGTGGAAATAGAAAAGATTTTTACAGAATATATTCCTGAGCATCAGGTGTTTTACACATCCGCAGGTGCAGATGACCAGGGAAGTTTCTTTTCATTGTTCAGTCAGACAGGAACAAATGTGATTAATTTTGGAATGCGCCTTGTTCCGCCGGGAGAAAGAAAACGCAGCTCTTTTGAAATTGCAGAAGATTTGCGTCAGCGCCTGTCTGAATTCCCGGAAATTGTGAAATACAGTATCCGAACCAGCGGTGGAGGAGGTGGATTTGGTGACAATAATGTGGCTGTTGAGATTTTTGGTTATGATTTTAATACCACCACACAATTGGCACATCTTATTAAGGATAAGGTGGAAGAAATTCCCGGAGCACGAGAAGTGGCAATAAGCAGGAATGAAGAAAAACCTGAAATTATGATTCAACTGGATAAGGAAAAACTGGCCTTACATGGATTGAACAGTGTGTATGTGTCCATGGCAATACGAAATCGTATTGCAGGAATGACAGCATCCTTGCTCAGAGAATCGGGTGAAGAGTATGATATCATTGTGAGATATGAAGAGGAATACAGAAATTCAGTTCAGGATATTGAAAACCTTTCCATTGTATCACCAAACGGAAAAAGAATCAAATTGAAGGAAATTGCCACAATTGATGAATACTGGAGTCCGCCCAATATTGAGCACAAAAGAAGAGAGCGGGTGGTAAGAGTCACTGCCAAACCTCATGATATTTCACTTGGTGATCTGGCCGGAGAAATAAAAAAAGTAATTGCTGACATAGATGTGCCCTCAGGTGTGATGATTAATATCGGAGGGGCTTATGAAGAACAGATGAAATCTTTTAAGGATCTGGGGTTGTTGATGTTGTTAAGCCTTGTATTGGTGTTTCTTGTGATGGCATCTCAGTTTGAATCATTTAAAATGCCCTTTGTTATCATGTTTTCAATACCGTTTTCTTTCAGTGGGGTGGTGCTTGCATTATATCTTACAGGGACAACCCTGAGTGTGATTGCTGCACTTGGGGCGGTGCTGCTTATCGGAATTGTGGTGAAAAACGGAATTGTACTGGTTGACTACATTAACCTGATGCGTGACCGTGATATGGAATTGTATGAAGCCATTGCTGTTTCCGGAAAAAGCCGTTTGCGTCCTGTGTTAATGACAGCACTGACTACAATACTTGGGATGTTGCCCATGGCAATTATGGCAGGTGAAGGTTCTGAGTTGTGGAGACCTATGGGGATTACAGTAATCGGAGGGTTGATTTTTTCAACTATTGTTACATTGATACTGATTCCTGTAATGTATGCGATTATTGTAAGAAAAGGAGAAAGAGAGAAGAAAATAAAAATCAGAAAGAACATGCAGTTTCTGGTGGAAAATAACGGAAATAAAAACTAACAGAGCAAATATGAAAGCAGTAATGATAATATTCAATCAGGCACTGACAGAGAAAGTAGAGTTTATGCTTGATTTTCTGGAAATTCAAGGTTATAGCATGTGGGAAGAAGTGAAGGGAAGGGGAACCAAAGGTGGAGAGCCCAGAATGAACACCCACACCTGGCCTGAAATGAATTCGGCAGTGATGACTATCATTGAAGACAATAAGGTTGAGCCATTATTGGCAAAAATTAAAAAAATTGACGAGATTAATACGGAAGTAGGAATCAGGGCTTTTGTATGGTCCGTGGAAGGAGGATATTAAAGGATTGTGTATTAATTCAGAAAAATTTGAGAAGGTTCATTGGATGACACTGTCAATGATATCAATCGCCTCAAAAAGAATTTCATCAATTTCCTTCAATCGAAGGTTGTATTCTTCTGAGTCACAGTGCACAAGCTCAAAAGCCTGATTACTCCATTGTGCCATTTTATACCCCATATCCGCTGCTTGTTGTGATAAAGTTGTGTCTTTGGGATTTGCTTTGAACTTGTTTGCCAAATCCAGATATGTGAAAGCAAACTCTTTATAATCACCCAAAAACTTGTTGCATTCAGGGTCAATTCCCAGTAAACCATCCACTTCCTGAACATGAATTTCTTGGTTTTCTGATGAGCATGATTCTTCTTTCTTTTGCTTGTCTGAACCGCAACTGCTGGCAACAATTATCCAAAACAGAAAAAGGAATAGCCAAACAGATCTTTTCATGCACGAATCATGTTTTCTTAGGGTAAGTCATTATCTCCCGAACAGAAATAAAAATCCGATTTGAAATCCGGTGTGATCCAGATAATCGTGTGCATAATTTTCTTCTTCATACAATTCTTCTGCAGCGTCAAACATTCTCACGGAATATTTAATGCTGTGACGGCTTTTGAGCAGAGCATTGTAGGAAAGATTGACACCAAATTTTTCAAGAAACAAAAACTTCAATCCACCACTATAACCCAAATATCCCATGGTGTTGCTGCGTGAACGGTATGTAACTTCCACATATTTATTGGCAATCTCATTATAGGTGAGATCAATATCGGGCATGTTCATCGACCTTATTCCTGCATTCCCTTCAGCATAGAAATTGAGAACCCAATCGTCAGAATCCAGTTTTACAGGCACATTAAAAAGCACATTGAGTCCAAATTTAGTTGAGGAATAATGTTTTTGTGCCTTCATCGTTTCAGCATTGGTGTATTTAAAAAACTCTTCACTATTAAACTTAAACTGATCAAATTCAAGGTTTAATCCAAGCCCAAAGCCATAAGCAATCATATAATTCAAATCCAGTCCTATTTGATACCCGTTTTCGGCAAACAAACCATTAGGCTCTGTGCTGCTGAAGTTTTCACCAGGCATTAATCCGCCAGCACTGATTTTGAAATAACCCACATTGTCCAGATAATTTATGTCCGGCTGTGCTGTTGCCACATTTACTGTAATGAACAACATAAGAATTGGAAATATTTTTTTTGTCATAATTGTATTTTTTATGTCGTTATGCAACTCTGATTAATAACTTAAATACAGGTCTATAAAATTATCGGTAGGATCAAATGGGGGAATTTCAATTTGATATACTGCCCTTGGATAAAATTCATTTTGCAATGCATAGGGAGAATATGTAAATTCACGTAAAAACTCGGGAGGATTTTCTGTTCCGAGATATCGATACACAACAAATTTAAAAGATTCAGCAGCGGAAAACTGTACATAATCAAAGAAATAATTGTTAGGGAAGTCGCCTGGTCTTCGGAATTTTACAGGATAACTGCTGGGAGTTTTTATAATTGTGGATCCTACATAGGTACTATTATGCATGAATTCTATAAAAATCGATGTGCTTTTAAAAGCAGAAGGCAACATCAGGTTTATTGAATCTATAAAAACTCTTTCAGGAACAGGACTGACAAAAATTTGTTGTGTAATTTCATGAAAGTCACCATTGGTGCATGTTGTTTTCAGCTTCACAGTATATGTGCCAGGATTTTGAAATATGTGAGAAGGATCATCATCATTGTCCTGGTTTCCGTCACCAAAATCCCATGCAAAGATATTACCACCTGATGAATTATTAGTAAAAATTACTTTGTTGGGAGCAAAGTTGTTGTTATTATAATGAGTATAGTTATAAGCAGCCACAACAGGAATTGAAGATTGTGCCAGTTCGGGCATGGCCAGATAAGCAGTGTCCGATCCTATTTCATTGGACACCACAAACATGATGGTATAATCTCCGGGAACAGAGTATATATGTGTTGGATTCTGTTCTGTAGAAGTGGTTCCGTCGCCAAAATCCCAGTGATATGTCACTGTCCCCAACAAATTATGTGTTATCTGATAAAAAGTGACTGGATAGGGTGGTTCACAATTTTTGATGACAGAGCTCATACTCACAATTGTAAGAGGAGGAGGTGAATCAGTATAATATGTAAAACCCTTAAAAGGATCTTTTTTACACTGGCTTAATATAAGCACTAAGGCCAGTAAAAAACTCAATTTGAGCAAAGCGGCAATATATTTCATAACTTTAAAAATTTGTCAATGATTGTGATAAAACTGAAAAATATTTGTGACAAAGATATGAAAAAAACAAAAATTACACCAAAAGTTTGTATAATTTTGTATCTTGGTAAAAATAGGGTTTTATGAAACTATCAGTTAAAGATAACAAACGGTGCGTAGGGTGTCAGAGTTGCATGTTTGCATGTTCCCGTAGAGATGGCAATGCAGGTTTGTCTAATTCATGTATTGGCATCAAGTCCTCAGGTGGAATTGAAGGAGATTTTATTATTGTTGTTTGCCGGGCATGCAAGGAACCTCCCTGTGCAAAAGTTTGTCCCACTCATGCACTCATCCCCAACGAAGCAGGTGGAGTGAAACTTATAAAAACAAAATGTATTGGATGTAAGCTATGTCAGCAAACATGCGTAATTGATGCTGTCTTCTGGAATAAAGAAGAAAATAAACCAGTGATATGTATTCAGTGCGGTTTTTGTGTAAAATATTGTCCGCATGATGTTATTGAACTAAAAAAATAAAAAAAATGTTAGAAAAAGATACCTTGTCAAGGGTTTTATATATTGACGTAACGAACAAAAAATATTGGGTTGAAGACAGACATGATTTGTTTTCACAATATTTTGGCGGAACCGGTGTGGGAGTACAGCTTCTTCTGGAAGAATGCCCTCCCGGAGTTGATCCTCTTGCTCCCGAAAGTCCGATAATTCTGCTCACAGGACCCATGGTAGGAGCGTATCCTCTTGCATCAAAAACCGTTGCCATGTTCAAGTCTCCGCATACTGGTGATTTGGGAGAAAGCCATGCAGGTGGTCGTAGCTCTGTGGCGTTGAGACTTGCCGGTTATGGTGCTGTAGTGATTAAAGGAGCCAGCGATATTCCTGTTTGGATTGCCATACATGGAAATAAAGTGTTTTTCCGTGATGCTACCACATTATGGGGGATGTCCAGTAGCCTCACTCCGGCAAAAGTAATTCGTGAAAGAGAAACTGGCATGGGCTACCGCTCAATTCTTCGTATTGGACCTGCAGGTGAAAATCTGGTTTCCTTTGCATCTGTTACTGCAGAAACATACCGACATTTTGGGAGAATGGGACTGGGCGCTGTGTTTGGAAGCAAAAAACTGAAAGCTGTTATTATTTCAGGAAAACAAACACTAGAGGTGACAGATAAAAAACTTTACAGACAAGTGTATAACAAAATCTATGACGGAGCCACCAGTTCTGAGATTATGAAAAAATATCATGATATTGGAACTCCCGTTAATGTCAAATCATTGAACCTGCTAAAAGCACTACCCACAAAAAACTTACAACTGGCTTATTTTGATAAGGCCGAAACATTGACAGGTGAACACATTGCAGAAAATTATCTGGGACGCAGAGTGGCATGTGCGCATTGTCCGGTTGCATGTATTCACCTTGCTAATTTAAGAGAATCATATAAGGATTCACCATACTTTTATAAAACCACCTCTGTGGGATATGATTTTGAAATTATTTATGCATTAGGTAGTATGCTGGGAATTCACAATCCCAAAGATATGTTTATTTTAACAGAAGATGTGGAAAAATACTGTATGGATGCCATGTCAAGCGGTGTCATTCTTGCATGGGTGACTGAAATGTTTGAGAAAAAACTCATCAGTACCAAAGAAACAGCAGGTATTGAAGCAAAATGGGGAGATATGGGTGCTTATCGTCAACTTTTGAAAAACATTGTGTATCAGATAAATCCATTCTACAAAGCATTGGCAAAAGGAGTAACCTACGCCTCAGAGCAATATGGTGGAAAAGACTTTGCTCTTGCTTACAATAAAAACGAAATGCCCGGTTATCACACAGGACCTGCAGCACATCTGGGTTTTTTGATTGGTGCACGTCACAGCCATCTTTGCAATGCAGGTTATTCTGTTGATCAGTCAAAACTTCTTGACAATGAACTTTCTCCGGAAACTGTTATTGACATGCTCATTGAGGAAGAAGGATACAGACAGATTCTTTCAAGCATGGTTGTTTGTTTTTTTGCAAGGGGGATTTACAACTATGACACATTAAGCAAAGGGTTGTCTGTTTTAGGGTTTGATGCAGATGAATCAAAGCTACGTGAAATTGGTAAAAAAATCCATGCCGAAAAATTCCGATTTAAATACAGAGAAGGTTTTTCTTTTGACAATATTCAAATTCCGGGAAGAATTTTTGAAACACCAGATCCTACGGGAAAAATTACAAAAGATTATATGGGAAAAGCTGTTGCCTATGCGAAAAAAATTCTTGGAAATAAAGAATAAGCAACTGCTCAGCACTATTTATAAGCCACCAATACACATATTTCCACGAATAAGCCCGTTGATTCTGCAAAAGCCATTACACAGATTCAAATTCTGTTATTTTTGAAAGCAAGCTTTCTCTATCAAAATTTGAATCTGTGTCAAAATTAAATCTGCTGGCGCTGATTTAACTTTCTGTTTCATGGCTTTTGCAGAAAAAAAAGCTTTGACGAATCACGGTGTATTTTTTTTGTCATTTATTGTATTTGTACAAACATTCAGAAATACAAAAGACTATGTTTGCTTTAAAAATTGCTGAGCGAAGGGCTTTAGCCCTGAGCTAAACAAACCTCTTAAGAACGAAAAAATATAACGTAAAAAGTTCAATAGCAACGGGCTTCAGCCCGTTGAAACCCAAGCATCAATACATTGTTTTTGGTATGCAAATTTGCTCGAAGATGCAAATTTCACTTGTAGTGAGCATTTCGGCTGAATTGTTGAGAAATAAATAATCATTAAGTTGAGTTTTCGTTATCATTTCTTTGGAGCTTATTCCGACTGTTGATCTCACTTTTGTTTTTTATGCACTTGCTCTGCAATTCTGGTAAGATAATCCAAAATGGTTTCCCCCTTTTTTTGCTCAAAAACATCAAGTCCGATTTTAAAATTGTCTATTAAGGCATTGTATAGCTTGAATTGAGCCATTAATATGTTTTCATCATTGGTTTGCCAGTAATATCCGTCATCATTTGCCCTGAACCTGATAAAATATTTAGTTTCCAGATATTTCAGAATTTTTACGATGATAATATGTGTTTGGGGACCAGCAAACTGGGTTTTCACAAAGCACATATATAAGTAACTTTTTTCTGTTTCGTCTGTTGCATGTAACCAGTTTACAACCTGCATGGGACCTGACATTTTTCCGTTTGAAAGAAAGCAAATACTCAATGTTTCACAGCCGGGTGGAGTAACGCAAATACCATATAAATCATCACTTGCAGGGTTTTTGGTGAACTGATTGTTTGGGAATTGGTTTTCAAACACACGAAACTCCCATTGGTTCACTTTTGCAATATCTTTTACTTCCTCAATAAGTTTTGGCAATAAGCAGGCCTCTTTTAATTCTCCGCTGTAATAGATTGATATCCCCATATACTTATATTTATTTTTTTACAAAAATATCTAAAAAATCACAGATAACAAACACATATATAAATGAAAACATATACTTTTGTCAAACTTAAAGAAACAAAATAAACAATGAAAATAATAATTGCAGGAGATGGAGAAGTGGGATTTCACCTTGCCAAACTATTGTCAAGTGAGAATCACAATATTACAATAATTGACCCCCATACTGATTTCATCAAGCTGGTAGAAAACGAAAACAATATTCTTGCTGTTACAGGAGATCCCACATCCATTGATGTTTTAAAGGAAAACAATGTCAAACGGGCTGATTTGTTTGTTTCTGTAGTGCATGAAGAAAAAACAAACATTGTTTCAGCGGCTTTGGCAAAACAGTTGGGGGCAAAAAAAACCATTGCCAGAATTGCTAATCCCGAATACCTCAATGAAGCCAACTGTTTGTATTTCAGCAACATGGGTGTTGACCACATGGTGTGTCCCGAGCGCCTTGCCGCTGATGAAATTGTTGCTTTGCTCAATGAAAGTGGTGCTACTGAAATTTTTGATTTTTCACAGGGGCAACTGAGTCTTGTTTTGATAAAAATTCCTGAACAGTCAGATTTTTCTAATAAACAGATTGATGAAATCAATTTGTTACAGCCGGAATTAATTTTCAGAATTGTTGCGATTCACAGAAAATCCGAAACGATTATTCCCCAGGGAAATGATCAGGCATTGCCTGGAGACTTTGTGTATGCCGTGGTGAAAAAGCTGGATACTCATGAATTTCTGCAACATGCAGGGATAGAAAAATTTCCGATTCACAATGTGATGATTATTGGAGGTGGCCGTATCGGGCAAAAAACAGCACTCCGTATTGAAAAGAAAATGAATGTCAAACTCATTGAAATTGATAGGGCAAAGGGAAGAAAACTTACCAACATTCTTGAAGACACTTTGGTTATTCATGGCGACGGCAGGGATATTGAGTTGCTTTATCAGGAAGATATTCAACAAATGGATGCTTTTGTGTCGGTAACAGAAAACAGTGAGACCAACATACTCAATTGCCTTGTGGCAAAACGACTTGGGGTGAAGCGTGTTATTGCTCTCATTGACAATATTGACTTTATTGATATTGCCCAAAATATCGGCATAGACATTACAATTAACAAAAAACTTATTACTGCCGGGCATATTGCACAGTATACCATGATGGCAAATGTGGTGTCTGTGAAGTGCTTATATGGAGTTGATGCAGAAGTAATGGAATTTCAGGCAATGCCAAAATCAAAGGCCACAAAAAGAAAAATTCGTGATTTGGGATTACCTGATGCAAGTATAATTGGAGGAGTTGTTCGAAACAAAACAGGGCATATTGCAACTGGTGATTTTCAAATTGAACCCGAAGACCATGTAGTGGTATTTGCCCTGCCTGAGGCCTATCAGAAAGTACAAAAATTCTTTAACTAATTAGTCCGGACATGAAACTCATCCGGTCAATACATTTTCGTTTGATTTTTAAGTTTTTGGGAATGGCCCTAATGGTTGTTGCTGGAATGCAGCTGATTTCATTGGGAATGGCCCTATATTTTCAGGAAGACGTTTGGAAAATCTTTGGGTTAAGTGCTGCGTTTAATTTGTGTGCAGGGTTCCTTTTGTTTAGAACACGCAAAAGCATCAGAGACGTAAGACTTTCCATACGTGACAGTTTTATGATAATTTTTTTTATGTGGACTGTTGTTCCGCTTTCAGGAATGTTGCCATTTTACCTTGGAACACCAATTGATTCTGTTTCTGATGCATTGTTTGAATCCTATGCAGGATTTACAACAACAGGATTCACAAATCTTGCAAAATATGAACAACTACCCAACAGTATAATTTTTTGGAAATCTCTGATACAATGGATTGGTGGCATGGGACTAATGATTTTTCTCATTGCTCTTTTTCCTTTGGTGAAAGAAGGGGAATTTAAGGTGTTTTTTTCTGATATTCAGGATACATCATATAAACCACTTCACTACAAAGTAGCTGGAACAGCCCGAAGATTGTGGTTTGTTTATTTACTGTTTACATTATTTGGTGTTGGGGCACTAATTCTTGCCGGACAGGAATGGTTTGATGCTTTGTGTTTTTCTCTGTCAACAATCTCAACAGGAGGAGGGGTCCCTTATCACGGTGATTTATCTTATTTTGCACTCCCTGTAAAAATAGTATTAACGATTCTTATGCTAATTTCAGGTGCAAATTATTTTTATGTATTTCAAATATTTAAAAGACAAAAAAGAATTAAAAGCGACGAATTTATTGCCTACTTAAAAGTTTTTTTGTTTGCAGCATTCTTTATTTCGATTGCACAAGTATATAAACATGGCCTTCATTTTGATATTGTGTTTGAAAGTATATTTAACACAGCTTCATTCGTAAGCACAACAGGGTTTTATTCAAATGAATATTTTGACTCAGGAATATTGTTTGTCTGGATGATACTCTTCTTTTTGTTATTTAGCGGGAGCAGCACAGGGTCTTCTGGTGGGGGTATAAATATTTACAGGTTAATAATTCTCATAAGATCAGTGAGCAATTATGTTAAAATGACAATTCATCCCAACACCTATCTTGAAACAAAATTTAATGGGGTAACAATTTCAAATAAATCAATAAACCGTGTATATGCTTTCTTTTTTCTTTACATCCTTGTCTTTCTGATGGGTTCATTGACTTTGTCTTCTCTGGGCTTTGAATTCAATGAGTCACTTGGCTTTTGTGCTGCTTCTTTATCCAACACAGGTCCCGGCGTTTTTCTGATTAATGGATATACAGATTTATCACAAATTCATGTAGGCTCCAAACTCACAATGATTTTTTTAATGATTATTGGAAGAATTGAATTATTTCCGTTTCTTTTACTAATATCAAAAACCTTCTGGAGGGCATAGTGTGAAAAACTTTATTAATAAAGATGTGGTTTTTCGGTCTTTTGGAATTAGTATTTCACTGGTTGGGTTTTTTATGCTTACAGCAATACCCTTTGCAATTTATTTTAATGAAGAAAATATTGCTTTTGTTTTTATAATATCTGCATTGATTTCATTAACCTTTGGACAATTTTTTATATTTATCAATAAAAACCCTAAAAACACAGAAATTGGAGAGAGAGATGCATATATTGTTGTAACACTTACCTGGTTTATGGTTGGTTTTTTTGGTTCTCTTCCTTTTTTTATTAGTTCAGCAATTCCAAGTTTCACAGATGCCTACTTTGAAGCAATATCAGGTTTTACAACCACAGGAGCTTCAATTTTAAAAGATATTGAAAGCATGCCAAAAAGTATTCTTTACTGGCGGTCTCTCATGCAATGGCTTGGTGGAATGGGTATTCTTGTGCTTGTTATTGCGGTTTTACCATCAGTTGGACTTGGAGGAGTAAAGCTTTTTGTAGCCGAAGCTCCTGGGCCAACAACCACAAAACTACATCCAAAAATCAGAAATACTGCAATCAAATTGTGGCAGGTGTATTTTGGACTTACTGTCCTCCTTACTGTATTGCTCATGTTAGGAAAAATGAGTTTTTTCGAATCTGTTTGTCATGCTTTTTCAACAATGTCAACAGGAGGGTTTTCTCCCAAAAACACAAGTATTGCACACTATTCATCATATATACAGATTATTATAACTATATTCATGTTTTTTGGAGGGCTCAATTTTGCATTGCATTATTTTCTAATTAAGGGAAAAATTTTAAAAGTAGTGACAAACGAGGAGCTTGTATCTTATTTGTTATTTATTGTTTTTGCTGCTATAATTATTTCAGGCATTCTTTTTTACAATGGAAACTATGATAATTTGCAAGACTCATTAATACACTCTTTCTTTCAGACAGTGAGTATTATTACAACAACAGGTTTTGCAACAGCTGATTATATGATTTGGCCTCAGGTTACATGGTTTTTGTTGTTGTTTTTGTTTTTTATAGGAGGGATGATTGGTTCAACAGGTGGAAATATAAAATTTACCAGATTATTGGTGCTTGTCAAAAACATCAGGGCTGAAGTGAAAAAAATTCTTCATCCCAGAGCAATGGTAACAATTAAACTCAACCAACAAACAATTCCCGACGAAGTTGTAAGGAATTTTTTTATTGTATTTGTTGCTTTTATTGTTGTGTTTTGTCTTGGTTCAGTAACAATGTCATTGTTCATAGAAGACCCTAAAGAAGCCATGGGAGCCACCATTGCCTGTCTCGGAAATATTGGCCCTGCGTTTGGACAATTTGGACCAGCAGGAAATTATGCAAACTTGAACGATGCAGGAAAATGGATACTAGGTGTTTTAATGGTTGTTGGACGCCTTGAAATTATTCCTGTAATGATTTTCTATCATTTCGCATTTTGGAGAAAGTAAATCAGACCGATTGCCCAAAAAAAAATAATGTATTTTTGAAAACTCATTCAAACAGTTTGTTCAATGGCTGCAACTCGAAAATTTCCTCACACCTGGCTGATTATTTTTTTTCTGATTATCCTTTCTGCAGTGCTCACATGGTTTGTGCCGGGCGGAGAATATGTTGAAGTAGAAACAGAAGCAGGAACTCAACTTGAATATCAACGAGTTGATAATCAGCCGCAAACATGGGAAACATTTTCTGCTTTTTTTAAAGGATTTAAAAAACAAAGTGGAATCATTATTTTTATACTCATGATTGGAGGTGCTTTCTGGATAATGAATCATTCAAAAGCCATCGATGTGGGGATTTTGTCTTTTCTGAGAAAAGCACGAAAACTGGAACGACACAAATTTATGAAAAGAATTGGAGTGGATAATGTCATTATGGGACTCATCATTTTTGTGTTTGCTGTGTTCGGCGCTGTGTTTGGTATGAGTGAAGAAACAATCGCCTTTGTTATTATTCTTGTTCCTCTTGCAATTTCAATGGGATATGATTCAATTGTGGGAGTATGTCTTGTTTATGTTGCAGCCCATGTGGGATTTGCCGGAGCTGTTCTCAATCCGTTTACAATTGGAATTGCACAGGGATTGGCTGATGTGCCTCTGTTTTCCGGTTTTGAATATAGATTGTTTTGCTTTTTTATTCTCACTGCAGTGACAATAATATGGGTGCTTTTGTATGCAAAAAAAATCAAAAAGAATCCGCAAAAATCTCTGATGTATGAAGAAGATGAATACTGGAGAAATAGAAAAACAGGAGAAAATGAAGAGATTAAATATGAACGCACCACAGCATCATGGATCGTGTTTGGAATTATTCAGGCTGTACTGATTATTTTTGCCTTCATCTATCCTGATACCACAATGACCATCGGAGATCCCGAACATGCCGATTCTCTCAGAATGCACCTGCCTGCAATACCCATACTTGCCGGATTGTTTCTGATTTTAAGCATTCCCCTGCTCAGAAAATCATATCATTTTTTTATTCTTAACATATTGCTGTTCACTATTTTGTTTCTTGTGGTTGGAGTGATGGGTTATCAATGGTATATTATGGAAATTGCCACCCTGTTTTTTGCCATGGGAATTGCTTCTGGAATTGCAATGAGCAAATCAGGCAATGCCATTACAAAATTGTTTATTGAAGGAGCTGCCGATATTCTGCCCGCAGCGTTGGTTGTGGGACTGGCCGGTGGCATTATTGTTATTCTTGAAGATGGTAAAATTATTTCAACACTGTTGTATAATATGGCATCCATCATGGAAGGCACCGGAAAAGTAACAAGCGTGGGAGCAATGTATGTGATTCAGGCTGTCATTAATATTGTTATTCCAAGCGGATCAGCAAAAGCTGCATTGACAATGCCGATTATGGCTCCTTTTTCCGATTTGATAGGATTGTCAAGACAGGCTATGATTGTTGCTTTTCAGTTTGGAGATGGATTTACAAACATGTTTACCCCAACATCAGGTGTACTCATTGGTGCACTGGGCATTGCAAGGGTCCCGTTTCACAAATGGTTTAAGTGGGTTCTGCCCTTTGTAATTACACTGCTGATTCTTGGATTTCTATTGTTGTTACCAACAGTGTTGATGGACTTGCCAGGATTTTAGTATTCAATATGATAGGTTGCTGTTGAAAATGCAGGACAAAACAGAGAATCAAAAAATAAATTTGTGTGCTGGTTTTTCGTTACTGATCGCAAAAACAAAACATTTTGGTTGCCGTAAAATTTACAGGAAAATGTTGTGTCAAATGCCGGACCATTACCTGTCAAAGGAGAATTTATACAACATCCGGAGCAAGTCAGGTCAGTGTTTGAAAAATAAAAAACAACCTTGTCGTCTTCATCCGAAGGGTATGCATTATACAAATGGATTTCCAAAGTACCCGAAGGTCTGAACAATACTTCTTTTTCATATTCACTTGCTTCATAAAAAACTGAAGCAGAAAAATCATGTGTTTGGGTGAAATAATTATCCTTTGTTACTGTGAGCCGAAAACCGTCATGTGTGCTTTTTTTCAAAGTAAAGGAAAAACTCCCGTCTTCACTTGTAGTCATACGTTCAATTTCAGAATATCCGGGTGTGTAAACTCCAGACTGAATTCCGTTGCCGCTGAGTTTTACCACCGCACCCGACACATACTTGTTAAGGTCAGGGTCAAAGATTCTCCCCGAAATGGTGATTTCATCCTTGTTCTTGTTGCAAGCAGTGAAGAGAAATGCAGCAAAGATGAACGACAATAATTTGGCAGATGTTTTCATAAGCTTAATATAATTTTGGAAAAGCGGAAGGCTTGTATTCATGCATCATGCCATATACCGCCTCAAATACATCTTCAGCATTGGGATTGGAAAAATAATCTCCATCGGTTCCATATGCAGGACGATGTTCTCTGGCTGTGAGGCATTTGGGCTCTGAATCAAGCAGAAAATATGCCCGTTGTAATTCTAAAACCTGATGCATCATATATGCTGTTGCCCCACCAGGGACATCTTCATCAAAAAACAAAACTTTGCCTGTTTTTCTAAGAGAGTGATAAATTGTGTGCTCAACATCAAAAGGCAAAAGTGTTTGAACATCAATTAGTTCTACAGAAATGCCAAATTCTTCAAGCTGCGGAATTGCCTCCTGTGCTATCCTGACACATGAACCATAGGTGACGATTGTAACGTCTGAACCGGTATTCAAGACTTCCGGTTTGCCCAAAGGAACTGTAAACTCTCCAAAATTTATTGGTTTTCTTTCTCTTATGCGATAGCCATTGAGAGGCTCAATAATCAGTGCCGGATCATCTGATTGCATCATTGTATTATAAAACCCTGCCGCCTGAGTCATGTTTCTTGGAACAAGGACATAGATTCCGCGTATGGAATTAATGACCATACTGAGCGCAGAACCAGAATGCCATATGCCCTCTAGTCTGTGACCTCTTGTGCTGATAATTGCCGGTGCTTTTTGAAATCCATTTGTTCGGTAACGAAGAGTAGCCAAATCATCACTCAGAAGCTGCAATCCATAAAGCAGATAGTCAAAGTACTGAATTTCAGCAACAGGACGTAACCCTCTCATTGCCAAGCCTATGGCTTGCCCCACAATTGTAGCTTCACGAATGCCGGTATCAAACACTCTCAATTCTCCAAATTTTTCCTGCAAACCCTCCCATGTTTGATTGACACCACCAATTTTTCCCACATCTTCTCCAAATGCCAGCATTTCAGGATATTTTGATAATAATGCATCAAAATTATCCCGCAAAATCTCACGCCCTGGAATAAGCACATCCACTTCCTCATACTGAACAGCTACCATGGGAACTTGAATGGCTGAATGGCTGGTGTTGCTCAACAAATTACTGCTGTATCGCATTGCTCCGTCTTCATTTGCCCTTGCAATCCACTCAATAACATTGTTTTTCATGGGGCGGTCAAAAGTGCAGGTGTGACAAAAATGACGCAATATTTTTTTTGCAGATGAAATAACATCTTTTCTCACCGGTTCAGCAATTCGCTTCAGCTCATTGAGAATTTCTTCAACACGTGCAATTTTTTCACAATGACAATCGGAAATTTGTACAATTTCGGTCAGTGTTTGTTTCATTGCATCAATTGGCTTTTGAACATTGTTTCTTGCATTTAGTTTCGCCTGCTTTACTCTTTCAACTGCCTGTTTTTCAATTGTTTCAATATCTGTTTCTGTTGCAAATCCTTTTTCAGTTATCCATTTTCTGAATTTTTGAAGGCCGTCATGCTCCTGTTCCCATGCAAGTCGATCTGCTGTTTTATACCGTTCGTGTGAACCAGATGTGCTGTGTCCCTGTGGCTGTGTGCACTCTGTAATATGAAACACAACAGGAACATGTTCGGTTCGGCATAACTCAATACCTTCCTGATATGTTTTTAAAAGTCCCTCATAATCCCATGCCTTTGCAGTGAAAATGACAATACCCTCCGGTCTTTCAGGTGTGCGCTCAAAACCACGGAGCGCTTCTGAAATGCTGTCTTTTGCCGTTTGGTGCTTTCTGCTAACAGAGATTCCGTATCCGTCATCCCACACAGAAACGGCCATAGGTACCTGAAGTACAGCAGCGGCATTGATGGTTTCAAAAAAATGTCCTTCCGAGGTTGAGGCATCACCAATGGTACCAAAAGCAACCTCATTTCCCTGAAGAGAAAAATTGCTCAAATGATGTAATTCTTTATTCTTTCGAAAAAGTTTTGAAGCAAGAGCAAGTCCCAGCAGCCTGGGCATTTGTCCGGCTGTGGGAGAGATGTCAGCTGAACTGTTTTTTAGTGTTGTCAGTTCAAGCCAGTTGCCGTTTTTATCAAGTGTATGTGTGGCAAAATGATTGTTCATTAGTCTGCCACTGTTTGATGGATTAAACTCAGTATCCGTGTCTCCGTATAACTGCGCAAAAAATTCTTCAAGAGTAAAGATTCCTGCTGACATCATGAAAGTTTGATCACGATAATATCCTGATCTCCAATCACCCTTGCGAAAAACTGAGGACATGGCAAGCTGAGGAATCTCTTTTCCATCACCGAAAATCCCGAATTTGGCCTTGCCAGTTAGTACTTCTTTTCGGCCGGCAATACTTGCAGTTCGGCTTTCATACGCTATCCTGTAATGTTCCAGTATCTGTTCTTTTTTCATTATAAAGTTCCGGTTGTATCAAAAAGTCATTAAAATTACAAAAAATACATACAAAATTAGAAAATATTTCGTAATTTTGTAGAATTAATCTAAATAAATATAAAAAATTACGAAACCAAATATAGGAAAATTTGATAAAATTGTACGCTTTATTATTGCAGCTATCGTGATTGTTTTGTTTGCTACGAATATTATTGAAGGCACACTTGCCTATATTCTTCTTGCATTTGCAGGGATGCTCGTTATCACTTCTTTTGTGAGTTTTTGCGGTATATACACAATTTTTGGCATCAATACGTGCAAGAAGAAATAACTGACTGCTGAGTTTCTATTGTTCTATTCAAAAAAGGTTTTTTTCTCAGGCTATAGTTAGTCTTGTGCAATATATGAATTGGTTCGCTTTTTCAATGTTTTTTTTCAAAAAACACATAATATGTATTTTTCGAGTATATTTGCATTATAGATAAGCCAAATGAAAAGCAGGACTAAGCAGGTTTTATTCTGGTATCTCATGTTATCTGTCATTGTGTTTTGTCATGGGCAGAAATCAACAACTGAAATGAAAGACAGTGTTGATGCCATCATTACTTTGTCAGGAAAAATAAAATTCACAAACATTGACAGCTCAATCGTTTTAGCCGATAAAGCAATTCAGCTTTCTCTTGAGCACAATTATGAAATCGGGTATGCAAATGCTTTGGTTTCAAAAGCCTCTTCTCTTGGTATCATTGCTGATTATGTTGAAGGAATGTCTCTCTACAATGAAGCCCTGGCCATTTTCATTAAGCATAATGATTTGAACGGAATAAGAAGATGTTACGGAGGTATTGGACTAATTTATGCTGGCATTGCTGATTTTTCAAAAGCAACAGATGCAATGATTAAGGCAATTCGAATTGCTGAATTTATGAAAGATACAACATCAACTGCCATACTTCTTAATAATCTTGCTTCCGTTTATATTTATCAGAAGGATTTTGATAATGCCCTTGAAAAACTTAATCAGGTTGTACTGCTTGAAGACAACATAAGTGATAAATCAATAGTATCAATGGCTTACGCAAACATTGGTATAATTAATTCAGCAACAGGAAAATATGATGAAGCAAGATTTTATTACAAAACAGCAATGGATGCAGGCACCAAATATGGAAATGCTCATGTGGTTCAGTTTGCATATGTGAATCTTGCCCATCTGAATGTACACCTTGGAGAAACTGACCAAGCTCTGGAAAACTACTATCAAGCTCTTGAAATTCAAAAAAATCTTGGATTGGTTAATCCGATGACAACTACCTATAAAGGACTGGGAGATGTGTTTTTTCAAAAAGAAGACTTCAAAAAGGCTGAAGAGTATTATTTGCTTTCATTGAATCTTTCTGAAAAACATGGCATATTGTCAACTCTGAATGAGGTTTATGCTTCTTTGGCAAAGCTATATGAAGCTTGGGGAAATACAGCAAAAGCACTTGACTTCACAAAAAAACACAATGCACTCAAGGAAGAACTTGCCGAAATAAACATGAAGAAGGAAACCGAACTGATTGAAACAAGGTATTTGTTGGAAAAAATGGAAATAGAGGTTGACCTGTTGAATTATCAGAGTCAGCTCAAAGAAAACAAAATATCTCAGCAAAGAAACCTGATTCGTTTGCTTGGTGCAGGTGCATTTGTTTTTATACTCATGTTTGTGCTGATTCTGATTCAGAAAAAGAGAAAAGACAAGGCCTATGAAATGCTTGTTTTGAAAAATCTTGAGCAGATAAAAAAAGAAGGCAAAGCCATTCAAAAGCAATTTTTTGTAGCTGATGAAATCACAGATGATGTTGATAATGAATTAGATAATACTGAAGACAAAGGACAGGAAGGTACAAAATACGAAAAATCATATTTAACATCAGAACAGAAAAATGAAATTCTGGATAAAATAATTGGAATGGTTGAACTTGAAAAACTGTATCTTCAATCAGATTTATCTCTTGATATTCTCAGGGATAAACTTGGAATTTACAAAAACCATATTTCACAGGTAATTAATGAATTAACCGGAAAAAATTTCATGTCTTTTATCAACGAATACAGGATAAAGGAAGCACAATTAATGCTTGTGAGCGAAGAGTATAAAAATCTCACAATTGAAGGAATAGCACAATTGTGTGGATTTCAGGCAAAGGCCAGTTTCAATAATGCTTTTAAAAAGTTTACAGGAGTTACGCCCTCTCGATTTAAAGAGATTTCTCAGAAGTCATCAATAATCAGGTAGTTTCTGCCTTGTTTCCTTATTGCTTAACAAAAGTGAAATGTTTTACATTGCCACCCACATTAACAATGAGACAATACACACCGCTCGTAAGGTCATCAACAGGAATGACCATGTCATGGCTCCCTTTTCCCAGAAAGATCCCACTATATACTGTTGAAATAATTTTCCCCATTGTGTTAACTATGTAGATATCAGAATAGTTTTCTGTTCTCAGGTTCATTTCAAGGGTCAATTGATTATCAGTAACGGGATTGGGATAAAGATGCACAGAAAAAAGATGTTCTTTGCAGTCATTGTTGAAAGCAAGCACATCAAATGTTTCTGTTGTGCCATCATAATCGGTCTGACTGAGTCTGTAATAGCTAATTCCGGCCAGAGGATTTTCGTCCTCAAAACCATAAGAAGTATATTGGTTTGTGGTTCCGCTGCCATTGACAGTTCCAATTGTATGAAAATCCTTTCCGTCTGACGATCGCTGGATGGTAAAATAATTATTGTTTGTTTCAGATGCAGTGGTCCACGAAACCAGAGCATTTTCACCTTCACATTTCACTTTCATATCTGTGAGTTCAACAGGCAGCACATTAATGTTCCACTTGCAGTTTGCTCCGGCATTCCCGTCAAACCAAATGACATAGGTTGTGCCAGGAGGGTCACCGTTATTCACTGTAAATGTATATGTTCCTGTAAACACATGACAGGCAACTTCATTTAATGCAGTCAAATTTGTGGAACAATTTCCCGGAGTAGCCCTGAAAATGGAAGCTTGCATATCGTTGCCACCACCCACACATTCCACATTGTCAATGGTGACCTGAAAAGGATTTTCAGTGCTTGTAAAATAGTAAAACGTTGAGTTTTCAAGTGTAAACCAGCAGGAAGGGATATATGAATTACATGCTGGATAAGCCCCCAAATTGCACCCCAGCTGATTGTTGGTGTATTGTGTTGCTCCGGCACATTCATCATTGGTAGGTCGCGCTCCCAAAGGGACTACAAATATATCAAAATTATAATTCGGGTCTGTAGAAAAACTGGTTGTCCATATTTCCACAAAATACGTATTTCCGGGCAAAACATCAACTCTGGGTGTTGCAACACTTCTTATATGAGGAGATGAAGACCAGATACCCACTATGTGGTTTGTAAATCTGTCTCCACACACTAATTGAGGAGTACAGGTTGATGTATTGGTGTAAACATTAATGTATGCTGATCGGAGATTTGTTCCACTTGTGGGTTGTGGTGTTACTCCTGCTGTTGAGGAATAAAAATACAGACCACGAATATCGCTTCCTGCAGGTATTTGCACCCTGAACCAGTGGTTTTTATAAGTTGTTGTACTTCCGTTGTGTGAATTAAGAAAACAGGTTTGAGCCGAAATATAGTCATTCATTGTTGCTGAGCTTAGGTTTCTAATCTGCATTTTCCCAGCTTTCAGGTTAGGAATATCATCACACACATTGGCCCCCATGTCCAAAGTGAGTATGGGTGATGTTCCCCTTGTGTTTATCGCTGTCAACGTGCTTGTTGTAATATTTTGGGTTCCTGAATTTCCGCTTGTTCCACAATTGTTAACTGCCCTTATGCGATAATAATAAGTTGTGCCTGATGTTAGCCCGGTTACTGTGTATGAAGTTACATTGCCTACATTTAGTCCATTGTAACCACCTACAAAAGATGAAAAAGTCGAATTGGTGCTCACGTCGAGCAGGTAATGAGAAACGCAGGCTGTTGCATTCCAGTTTGCAACAAAAGAAGTTGAGGTAATCCCGCTTCCTGCCGATGAAACAGGACTGGATGGAGGCACAACACAAGATGTTGTAAAGTTGCCCGTGAGGGGGATCAAATTATAACAGAGTGTTGCATTAAAATACTCATATACAGCAAAATGGTAATTTGTTTCGCATGTAAGAGCAGTAACAGGAATATTTCCCGTAAATAATCCCGATCCGCTTGCTGGTCCGTTATACACACAAAATCCCCCTCCCACTGCCGAGCCTGAGCCATAAGCAGAGTTTGCAACATAGGCAGTTCCGTTTGATGGATTGCCCGGAGCAGCACCTGCTCTGGCAATCACCATCACGTTATCTCCATTGCCTCTTGTGAACGTAATATTTCCCGTTGAGGCCGTAATGCTGTTTGAGCCAAATCCTGAAGCTTGTGTGCCGGGAGGAATACATGGAATCGAATAATAAACCGTTATGCTAATATAATCAACCGAGGCTGTTCTAGATGCTCCAAGCCATCCGTTATGATTTCTGACAGCCAGTACAATTCCAAAGTTTGCATTGTTTACATCAGCAGCTGATAAGCCCGCACCCCAAGCGTCTGTTGCACCACCATATGTTGCTGTTGTCAAAGATGTTAGCCAGTTTGTTGTCGTGTTTGCATAATTGCTCCCAACTATTGATCCTGAACCATTTACAACCTGCAAAACATTATCTCTTATCGCAAAACCACTTGATGTACGATGAATGCTTACCACAATGCCATCAATATCAGCACCAGCAGGAATAGAAAATCCGAAATTACTGGCTCTTAAATAATTTGATGTGCCGCCCCATGAAATACTATTGGTAGTTGAAAGAACTCCATCCAGTGCAGTAATATTTCCGGTATTTGTCCATGCAACTGTTCCTACTCCAGTTTGATTTGCACCTGCTCCGGCCGGCCTTATTTCACTTTGAGCAAAACCTGTAATATTGACCGAAACGAAAAACAATGCAAAAGCAATTATTATTGTTGTAATTCTCTTATTTCCAGAAATATGATTTTTCATAATACAAAGTGGTTTTTAAGAAATTAAAAATACTTATTGTAAAATTAATTTAGTATTAGCATATACATTATATAAAACATGTATAAAAACATATTTTTAAACACATTTGATAGAAGTCTTTTGATTTTTTGTCTGTGTTTTTTAATAAAAAAAACATTGGGGTCGTTTGTATAGTTATAACAATTTCCTATTTTTGCATAAAATAAATATGCTATAGAATTATGTCAGTACTTATGGAATTTGCCATGTTTCCCACCAGCAAGGAAGGCAGCAGCTCAAGCCCCTATGTGAGTAGAATTATTAAAATGATAAGAGAAAGTGGGTACAGTTATCAGCTAACACCAATGGGAACCATTGTTGAAACAGAAAACATACAGCAGGCTCTTGCCCTTGTGGAAAAATCATATGCACAACTGGAACCTGATTGTGATAGGGTTTATTCAACTGTGAAATTTGATATACGCAAAGGAAGAGTGAACGGAATGCAACAAAAAATTGAATCCATAGAGAAACGAATAGGAAGCATTGAGAAATAAAGTGTTAATTTGTCAACATAAAAAAAGTTGTGTGAATTAAAAAAATATGTAATTTTGCACAACCATTTGCCCAGATGGTGAAATTGGTAGACACGCCAGCTTGAGGGGCTGGTGCCGGTTACGGTGTGCAAGTTCGAGTCTTGTTCTGGGCACTCAAGGTTTTATAAACGAAAAGACCTTTCACAGTCGACACATGTCGACTCTTTTTTTCAAATATCCTTTGCCCGGATGGCGGAATTGGTAGACGCGCTAGTTTCAGGGACTAGTATTCGCAAGGATGTGCAGGTTCGAGTCCTGTTCCGGGCACAAAATTATTGCAGGCAAATGCCTGCTTTTGTTTTAAAAGGGAACAGGACGAGAAGTTTACCCCGTAAAAACGAAGCGATACGGGGAGTCCTGTTCCGGGCACAAAATTATTGCAGGCAAATGCCTGCTTTTGTTTTAAA
>CAZGIW010000034.1:31983-37135 GCA_964526285.1 uncultured Bacteroidales bacterium
AGGGAACAGGACGAGAAGTTTATCCCGTAGAAGCGAAGCGATACGGGGGGTCCTGTTTTAATGTGCACAATACTCCAAACACAAATTATATAATCTTTGAACCGCTTCTCTGTCTTCAGAAAAGCGACAATTTACCTGACGTTGATGTTCAAAATATTTTCCACTTATTCCCTCAACATCCTTTGAAACGGCAAGCCAGACAGGGGTGGCAGCACCCTGCTCAGGTGTTTCATGACCACCAAAACCAAGGTCATTACTGAGTTTTGAATTCACATCTCCAGGATGACAGGCATTGACAGTTATGGAAAACGCCTTCAGCTTTTCAGCAAAAAAAGAACTCAGCATCCTGTTGGCTTGCTTTGACTGTCTGTAAGCAGAATCATTGTCATATGACCTTGTTCGGAACTCAATATCATTCAAGTCCAGACCTCCAGCCCAGTAACTTGCCACATTGACAATGCGTCCCCCTGAATTTATTTTCTGATATAAGTATAAAATCATACGAAAATAACCCAGCACATTGGTGGCAAACTGAATTTCAGTTCCATCACTGGTTTCTGTTCGCACTACAGGGCAGGTGGCAGCATTGTTTATTAACACATGGATATTCTCTTTTAAAGACATTGCAAAATCTCTGATTTCATTTTCTGATGAAAGGTCTACTACCTGATAACTGATGCGGTTTTTGGAATACATTTTTTGTAATTCCTCAACAAAAACAACAAGTGCGTTTTCATTTCTGCCCACCATAATTAAATCATATCCATGGCGTGCCATCCCCTCAGCAATGCCTTTGCCAATTGCTCCGTATGCTCCTGTAATAACTGCTATTTTGCTCATCTGCTTTTTTGAACAAATATAGTTTTTTTTTAATATATCAACATGTATGAAATTTTAGGTTAAACCACTGCGGCACTATGCACAACACGTCAAATTGATATTTATCATTAAAATTTAGGAAAGATTTTTTTCTGCTTTAACAATTTTTTTGTTTTAAATATCTATTTTTGCCAAAAATGAAAACAATTAATAATAATAATTTTAAGGAGGCTTTATGAACGAAAATTTGAATTCACAACAGTTGATGGAACTGGAAGACAAGCACGGTGCACACAATTATCATCCGCTGCCTGTTGTTTTGGCACGTGGTGAAGGTGCATATGTATGGGATGTTGAAGGTAAAAAGTATTTTGATTTTCTGTCTGCATATTCAGCAGTAAATCAGGGACACTGTCATCCGCGCATTGTGGGCGCACTTGTTGATCAGGCGCATATGCTGACATTGGTTTCACGTGCATTCTACAGCAACGCTCTTGGTGTGTATGAAAAATTCATCACCGAATTATTTGGATATGACAAAATGTTGCCAATGAACACAGGTGCTGAAGCAGTTGAAACAGCTTTAAAACTCTGTCGTAAATGGGGATATCAGAAAAAGGGCATTCCTGAAGGAGAAGCAAAAATTGTTGTTTGTGAAAACAACTTTCATGGAAGGACAATCACAATTGTTTCAATGTCAACCGATCCTGATGCATATGCTGATTATGGTCCATATACTCCCGGTTTTATTCAGGTTGAGTATAATAATTATGAAGCTCTTGAAAACGCACTGCAGGATCCCAATGTAGCCGGATTCCTGGTTGAGCCCATTCAGGGTGAAGCCGGTGTCTATGTCCCAGAAGATGAATACCTGAAAAAAGCGTTTGATCTTTGCAAATCAAAAAATGTATTGTTCATCGCTGACGAAGTTCAAACAGGTGTTGCACGTACAGGAAAAATGCTTGCCTGCGATCATGTGGGAATTCGTCCTGATATGGTGATTATGGGTAAAGCCCTTTCAGGTGGGGTATATCCAATTTCAGCCGTACTTGCTGATGATGAAATTATGCTCACGATGAAACCAGGTCAACACGGTTCAACTTTTGGTGGAAATCCAATTGCTGCAAAAGTAGCTGTTACTGCCCTTCAGGTTGTTATTGATGAAAATCTGGCAGAAAGAGCACAGGAATTGGGTGAAATTTTCCGGGCGGAAATGAGAAAACTTCAGGAAGAAACCGATATGATTGGTTTTGTACGCGGCAAAGGATTGCTTAATGCAATTTCAATTACTCCAAAAAATGGCAAAGAAGCATGGGACGTGTGTGTGAAAATGTCTGAACTTGGAGTACTTGCCAAACCAACCCACCAGCACATTATCCGTTTTGCTCCTCCTTTGGTCATCAGCGAAGGCCAACTCAGAGAAGCTATTGGAAAAATCAGAGAGGCAATCATGTCTTTCAGCTAAGATTTTAGGTTTTTAAAATCTGAAAAAAGAGATGTCGTTGTTGGCATCTCTTTTTTTTATGTATAAAAAAACAATCTTAGTGGGTGTTTTTTGAAATATTTTTGTATTTTTGTAAAAAAACAGAAGCATATGAGAAAGATTGTTTTATTTTTATGTTCAGTAATGCTTTTTATAGGAGTATTAAGAGGGCAGCCTCAAAACATTTCACTTATTCAACCCGAAGGTCCCATTTGTTTGTCAAGCCCCACACCAATTACACTATCGGCTTTCGACATGTTTAATTGCAGTAGCCCTGATGGATATATTGTTCAATCAATTCCATATGACACTTTAATTCTTTTCAATCAAGGCACTTCATTGAATTTTATCGCAGATGACATATATTCTACTTTGCTTCCAATTTTTTTCAACTTTTGTTTTTATGATATTTCATATGATTCGCTTGTAGTAGGTTCAAACGGGATAGTGTCATTTAACAAGCAATACGCAAATCAATACTGCCCCTGGAGTATTACTGATGATTGCCCCAGTCATACACTGCCACGCAATTCCATATTCGGCGTTTATCATGATATTGATTTTGCCCAATGTGGTCAAGCAAAATATAAGATTGAAGGCACTGCTCCATTCAGAAAATTCATTGTTAGTATGAATGATGTTTGTCATTATTCATGCAGTAGTTTAAGTAGTACCCATCAGATTGTCTTATATGAAACATACAATATTGTTGATGTGACTGTAAAAGAAAAACCAATTTGTGCAATTTGGAACGCAGGACGGTCAATAATTGGAATACAAGATACTACGGGTTTAGTCGGTATAACCCCTCCAAACCGAAATACCAATCCTACTTGGCAAGCCACAAATGAAACATGGAGATTTATTCCTTGTTTCACTAATTCAGCAGAATATGAATGGTATGAAAACGGAATTTTTATATCCGATAGCTCTGCAATACAAGTATTGCCAACACAAACAACCACATATTCACTCATTGTAAGTTTCTTCGACTGTAACGGACAACTTATAATTCTCGCAGATAGTTGCGTCGTATCCATTCAATCCACATATGACCAGATAACACCTAATCATTCGGAAATATGCAGAGGAGACAGTGTAATATTAACTGCGCCCTTAGGATCAGATTATTTATGGAGCCCACCAACATCCAATACACAAACAATTGTTGCAAAACCAACAGAAAGCACTGTATATAGTGTAACGTTAACTGACCCTTATGGGTGCACACTAATCTCAAATGCAACAGTAGATGTAAATCCTGATGTGAATATAACATTAACATCCCAAAGTTTAATATCAAACCAAGTTTCAGCTGATTCCTATCAATGGATTGATTGCGATAACAACTTCAACCCATTGCCGGGGCAGGTTTTTCAAGAGTTTTTTCCTCCGTATTACGGTAGTTTTGCTGTTATTGTTGAATATAACGGATGCGTTGACACTTCCGATTGTGTTTTGTTTACAAACATTATTGATTTTGAAAACTTTGAAAAAATACTTTTATATCCTAACCCTACAAATGGAACATTATTCATAAAAATATATCCCAATATGGTTAATGATTTGTGTGAATATCAAATTATTAACTCAAAAGGATCAACTGTTTTATATGCAAAACTCTTGCCCGAGCAAAATATTGATATTTCATTTCTGGAACAGGGGCTATATATTATTCGAATTCAATTGAAAGATAAAGTTTATTACAATAAATTTGTCCTTATTAACGATTTTTAATTTTTGTGGTTCTAGCACAAATTCAATGGTAAAATATTGATGTTTTGAATAAATTTTATCTTAGAAAGCCCTACACTTAAACAAATCATAAATAATTCCTGCTTTAAACCCGTATTATCTTAATAACAACCTTAAAAAACAAGTAGTATTGACCTTATTAGCTTATTGCAATTTGCTTTAATATCTGTGAAACAATTTACATGCTTTATTTAATAAACAATAGAACCATTTTTGTTACAAAAGTGTGAAAAGTATTGACTTATTTTATTTGTTTCATCACCGCTTCATACTTCTCACCCACAATATCCCAGTTTATCAATTTCCAGAAAGCATCTATATAGGCCTTGCGCTGGTTTTGATATTTCAGATAATATGCATGTTCCCAAACATCAATGCCCAAAATGGGAGTACCTCTGTGCTGCGCCACATCCATCAACGGATTGTCCTGATTGGGAGTGGATGTTACTATGAGTTTCCCATCATTGGTGACAATGAGCCATGCCCAACCACTTCCAAAACGCTTCATGGCTGCATCGTTTAGTTCACTCATCAGCTTTTCCAAACTTCCAAATGACTCATTGATGGACGCTAATAGTTTGCCATTGGGAGTATTGCTGCCGCCCGGAGTCAGTATTTCCCAGTACAGGTCGTGATTGTACCAACCGCCTGCATTGTTGCGTACCACATCTCCATAAGCTGACATTTTGTCAAAAATCTCATCCATGCTTATTTTTTCCAGCTCAGTGCCTTTTGCTACGTTTATAAAATTATTGTAATATGCCCGATGATGTCTGTCGTAGTGTATTTCAACTGTTTTGCCATCAATATGGGGCTCCAGGGCATCGTAAGAATAGGGCAGTGCATGAAACTCATGCTTCTGCCCTATGGAAACGAGCAATGTAAAAAGTATAATCAGTGTTGTGCTTAGTGTTTTCATGTCTTCTTTCCTCTTATTTTACAATTGCTTCATATCTTTTTGCCACCTCTTCCCAGTTAATAATGTTGAGAAAAGCTTTAACGTAGTCGGGACGACGGTTTTGATAGTGCAAATAATATGCATGCTCCTGTTTTGTGCATTGGGACACCCAGCTTAGATTTTCATATTTAACAAAC
>CAZGIW010000035.1:0-36680 GCA_964526285.1 uncultured Bacteroidales bacterium
ATATGTAAGGCGTGAATATTTGGACATAAAAATTTCATACACTTTTTCCATTTGTGCATAGATTGCCCATACTTGTTTTTGATTAATAAAAGAGCTAATCAGTGCATCAAAAGAATTTTTTTCACAAAATGCAAAATAGTTGGCATACAGTTGAAGATATTTTGTTGAAACACCGCGCATGATTCTGTTTATCCATATTTTTATGCGTTCCGAAAGGTTGTTAATATATGTAGTGTCTTCTCCATCTGATATTTGACAATTTTTTAGAATTATACTTCTATGTTTCAAGCCCTTATCTTTAGCAAAGTTCACAAAACAAGAGTGTGTGTCACTGATCAGAGTTGTTTCTTTGCTAATTTTATTTCCCATTGTTCGCACCAGGTCATCTTTGGTAATTTTGCCAATTTTTGCAAGTTTCATTTCAACTTGTTGCAAATCACTTGCTGCTATTAATTTAGCCTGATAATTACTATTTACTCTACGTTTACCAACTCCTCTTTTTCTGGGATTTTTAATTCCCCGTCTTCCTTTTTCACTGTAAAAAAACCACAAATCACTGCAATGCAATTCATTATTAAAAAGGTTTTCCTGTTGAGGAATAGACAACAATATTTTATGACGCCAATCAAATGCAGTTACCACACTTATATTCAATCGTTTTGCCATTTTTGCAATACTGAGAACTCCTTCTGTTCTCATTATTTCAGCATATTGAATAAACTCAACACGTTTGTTTATATAATGCATAGATGAACCTGTTGTTGGCAAAAAGGTTTTGTTGCAGGTTTTGCATTTAAACCGGAATGTTCCTTTGTACCTGGCATGTTTGATAAATTTTTTGCCGTCGCAGTATGGGCATTTGCTTACAATATTTTTTATTTGAATTGCAGGAATGGGATGAAGTTCAGAAATCAATTGATTTCTTTGCTTTGAGGGCAGATTTTCATACAAATGTTTGATTTCAGTATTAGTATCCATTTTTGGTTTGATGTAATTGTGCAAAGTTAACAAAAAAAATCAAATAACCACATAAATTTATATTAGAGCATTATTTTAATCAAACTTCAGACCATTATTTCCATATCTACACCATCAAACATGAACTAATCTCCCTGATCTGTTGAGTAATTAATAAATCATCGTAATTTTGCCCACTTTATTTTTCTCTTAAAGAGAACATCTTTTATGAAACTGTCTGTTTTAATTTGTCTTCACTTCTTTTGTTTTGCAATTTTTGCTCAACAAACCGACTCCACCACTTCTCTCCAGTCTGTTACAATTGACGAGGTGATTGTGACTGCCGCACGAATTCCAACTATGTTTTTACAAAGAACAGGCGTTGTCAGTATTATCACAACCAAAGAGTTGAAGTCATCCCCTGTGGCGGGACTTGATGAAGTTCTGAAGGGTCTGTCTTCGGTTGATTTGAGACAAAGAGGGGGCTATGGCGTTCAGTCTGATGTGAGCATCAGAGGCGGACATTATGAACAAACTCTGATTTTGCTCAATGGTGTCAATTTCAGCGATCCTCAAACAGGACATTTTAATATGAACCTGCCCGTTTGCTTTGAATCAGTCAGACAAATTGAAGTGCTATTCGGTTCCAGAGCCCGTACACTGGGAGCAAATGCAATGAGCGGAGCCATCAATGTGGTGACAACACCTGAAGACTCATCCTTTGTCAGAGTTTCTGCTATGACAGGACAACACGGACTATACAGCACCGGACTACATGTAAATCTGGCAGGCAAAAACACAGCTCACTATCTCGCACTGAAGCGAATGTCTTCTGAAGGATATATTGAAAACACTGATTTTAAAAACCTCAACGCCTATTATTCAGGCAATGTGCAGCTAAAAAAAGGGGTGTTTGACTTCCAGACGGGTTTTTCACAAAGAGAATTTGGAGCCAACAGCTTCTACACTCCAAAATATCCCAATCAGTTTGAAACCAATGAAACAGCCATTGCCAGCCTACGGTTTCAATCAAACGGAAAAATTAAACTCATTCCTCTCATTTACTGGCGACACAATACAGACCGGTTTGAACTGTTCAAAAATTTTGAAAATGCACCTCTTTGGTACTCAAACCATAATTTTCACAAAACTCAGGTGATTGGAGCGTCATTCAGCACATTCACCGACACCAAAGCAGGCAGAACCACCCTTACTTTCACATACAGAAATGAAGAAATTTACAGCACTGTGCTTGGCAACCCTTTGTCTCAACATGTTCCTGTCAAAGGAGAAACAATCAACTACTCAAAATACTACAACAGAGATTACTCCAGCATTATGCTTGAGCAACAAATTTCCTTAAGCCGGTTTTTCGTTTCTGCCGGTGTGATGGCCAATATCAACAGCGACCTCACAAACTGGAAATTTCTTCCCGGAATTGATGCTTCCTGTATGATTTCCAAAAAAATTAAAGCAATTGCATCGGTCAACACGTCGCTGCGCATGCCCACATTCACCGATTTGTTCTACCGCTCTCCCACCCTGCTTGGGAATCCCAACCTTCAGTTTGAACAGGCACTGACATCAGAAGTCGGACTCAAATATTTTGTTAATGGATTGAGTTTCCAGTTAAGCGGTTTTGAAAGAAAAGGCAAGAATCTCATTGACTGGATAAAATTTCCCCATGATTCATTGTGGAGAAGTGAAAACATCACTGAAATCAATTATCTTGGACTTGAATTTTCAGGCATACTCAATCCGGAGCAAATGAAAATGAAAGCAAAGTTTTTTCCAAAAGTTCAGTTCAGTTACACTTATTTGCATGTAGACAGGGTCAGCACTGACTTTCAATCAGCCTATGTTCATGACCAGCTGAGACACAAGGCGAATGTTATGCTAAGTATGAATCTGACTAAAAACATGGGCATTAGTTATCGGATTGCTTACTATCACCGTTACGGCTCTTACATGAAATATGAAAGCAATTCAGAAATTGGATTGGTTCCCTATGGCAATTTCTTTCTTTCAGATGTCAGATTGCATTATATCCGAAGAAACTGGCATGTTTTTGCAGATGTGAGTAATATTTTTGACCGTCAATACATAGACATTGGCAACATTGAACAGCCGGGAAGGTGGATAAGAGTTGGGGGAGTTTACAGGATTAGAATTAAGGGGTTTAGGGGCGAATATTATAGAAGAGATTAAATAGAAAATAGAAAATAGAAAATAGAAAATAGAAAATATTTATAACATGTTGGTTTTTTGGAGTTCGCAACAATTTTACTTCAAAATTCAATTGTCCCGAAAAATTTATTTATTGCCTTTATTCATAAATAAATTGAAAGAGGGTTTGTTGCAATAAACCTAGTTTTTCGAGGATCCTCTAAAAAGCTGAAAATTGCATGTTCTTCCTTTATTTAAAAATTTGAATTTAAAAGCAGAATTACTTAAGCCTGTGTTTCTGCATGACAATTTTACATATTGTAAAAAATATTTATATTCATCTGTCTTGTTTTCAACAACATAGAAGGGTGGCTTCAGTTTTGGGGAAAAAAATTCAGACAATCTTGTCAACATTTTCCAAAATGACTTATAGTATTTTTTGTCACCAAAAAAAGAATCAACATGAAAAACCAGTTAAAATTTCAGCTAATAGCAAACAATGTGAGAGCATTACTGCTAACAGTCGCAATTGCCTTTATGGCAATAATTTCATCAGCGCAACCAACACCCAAACCAATTCTTGACGCTGAAGAAGCGGTTGTAAAAATTGTTTATTACAATAATCTCACAGGGATGTCTATAGATGTTGGTACTGGTTTCTTCATAGATGAAATTGGAACATGCATAACCAATGTGCATGTTGTTGAACAGCCGAAACAATATTCCAACTATGAATTGGCAGTAATGACTAAAGAAGGGGATATTCTTTTATCTGATTCAATAATTGGATATAATGAACAAGCAGATGTCTTTGTTTTTAATGTATTAACAAATAAAAAACAGCCATATTTATCATTGGCTAAAGACATGCCGATGAAGGGTGACATGGTTTTTATCATTGGGCACCCAATGGACTATGACTGGGTCATTAGCAGGGGTTTTATTAATGGGTTTGTCAATAGCAGTGATGGGATCAATCAATTGCTGCTTGATGTGACAATTATGCCCGGAAGCAGTGGGAGTCCTGTTTTGAATAAAGAAGGCAAAGTGTTAGGTATTGCAACTAGTGTTTATAATTCAAAATCCTCATCAAATTCATTTGGATTGGCCAGTACATCAGAATACTTCTTTCAACTTTCAGATTATTATGATGCTAAAAAAACCATAAACTCTTTTACAGCTGATTTCTTTTCTGATAATAAGTGCAAAGGTTTTGGTGCTGACATTTCAGGAAAGAACATTGGGTATTCCCCTAAACCAGATTACAATTCTTATGATAAATATTTTGATAATATTGATTATCTGGGGCAGATGAAAATTAAGAAAGCCCTGTATTGGAATGAAGCCTCTTTCCTTGAGTGTGCGGATGCTTATTATCAGTATGGACAATTTGAGTTAGCTGTCTATGACTATCTAGAGGTTCTTAAGTTTAACCGCAAAAACACATCGGCATTATTTGGCTTAGCTAAAGCATATTATCAGCTCAATGATTTAAGCCTTGCCATGAACTACTGCAATCAATATCTTAAACTTTCCAACTGCGAAGAAGGACTGATATTAAAAAGTTTGATTTATTCAAAAAAGGGCAAGCATAAAAAAGCCCATAAAATTTCAAAAGAAATCCTATATATAGAGATTCTAAAAACCATGTCAGAACGCTTTATTTAAAAAACAATTAATCATAAAAAACCGGAGGGTCCAATGAAAAAATTTAAATTTTTAGTTCTAATCCTGCTTGCATTTTTTCTAAATCATTGCAAGACACAAGAAAAAATCGAAGAATCCCAATCAGAACAGTTAAATCAAACCCTGGTTCTTCTGTTTCACTATGACAAACAAAAGGGATTGAGTCTGGTTGAAAGCAAGGTATATGATGAAGTTATGAGCACACATATTAATAACGAATCAAAAAGTGCAAAAAACAGGCTACAGATTATATTCAGAAAAGGCGTTTCAATAGAAATTGAGCATCCTCTTTATGCCTATGCTGAATACTTAACAGAAGATTACTCCTTTTTAACTGCTGAGTTAGAACTGGACGAAGCGACCTTTATTATTCGCTATCCTTATTCGCCCCATTTTACGGAGATTGAGGTGAAGGAAATACTAAAAAACGGCAAGCCCAAAACAATTAACAAATTTTATTTAACCAATTAAAAATTTGAGCCATGAAAAAAATAACATCATTTATAATTATTGTTTGTGCAGTGTTATTGGCAAATGCACATGTTGATAAAGTTGACACCCTGCAATACAGTGGCCCCTTTGCCATAAATATTGTTATTGTTGGTGACGGATATACCATATCAGAATTGGATTTATATGATGAAGATGCGCAAAGAGTATGCGATGGCGTTTTTAGTGAAACACCATTTAAAGAATATAAATCTTTTTTCAATGTTTTCAGCATTCAGGTTGCTTCGAAAGAGTCTGGCATAAAATGTTGTAAAAAACATGATCATTGCACTGAATGTGAAGACCCTGACAATTATTTTGGCAGTTCAATTGTTGAAGGAACCTTGGTAAATATTAACACTAACCTGGTTAATTCCACTGTAAATAAACATATTCACAATTATGATAACATCATTGTCATTGTCAATTCTGATTATGATTTTGGCACAGCGTTCGGTGGCACTTGTATTTCTGTTAATCCCAGACATTCATCATATGAGGCAGAATATTATGTTGTTCTCCATGAGCTTGGACATTCTTTGGGTGGTCTCGGAGATGAATATAACTCAGGAAGTAAAGAGTATCATGAAAGACAAATAAAACGTGGCTATCCAAATATTGATATAACGGCAAACCCAAAGAAAAATAAGTGGAGATTATGGTTTGGGATAAAAGGTATTGGTGCAAACGAACATATTCCAGAAAGGAGCTATATCCCTCATCCTGATTGCAGAATGAAAAAATGCAGCAGTGAGTTTTGTGCAGTTTGCACTGAACAATTGATAATAAAGTTCTATTCTTTTATTAATCTAAAAAAGACTTCGTATTTTTCATATTGTGCAACACCCAACAAGAATGAAATTCTAGTTGAAGACTCCGAAGTAATCTGGTTTTATGCACTTACTCCTAAACCAAACACATTATTTGTTCAGTGGTTTCTCGACAATGAACTAATTGCCATGGGAACTGACAGGGTTCTTCTTAGCGCTGAAAAGTTTCAGGGAAGAAAAACACTTAAAGTATCGGTTATTGATACAACTTCGATGATAATCAGTGAAGAATTGCGAAAAAAAACATTCTTTGAATTAAAATGGAATATTCATTTTAAATACGATCCAATAGAAACAAAACCAACCGAGACGAACCCTCCCCCAATTGAAATAAAATTTTCTGATGAAGCTGCATTAGAAAATGATGAATTGCTAATAATTTATACTAATTATGACACAATTTTGAATCAGAGAGTATATTTTGGTTTTGACAAAAGTTATTTACCTTATGAGGAACTTGAAAAACTACTAAATAGCATTCAAACTGCCGACTCATTGTATAAGCTTTCGGGAACCACCCAACCACTAAAAGCAATAATAAGCGGCTTTGCAGACACTATTGGTTCTATAAAATACAATGAAACATTGTCTCTTCAAAGAGCAAGCTATGTATTGATGTCCATGAGCAAATATTTTTCTTTTCATATGTACAATATTGAACTATCAGGAAATGGGGAACTTGACATGTATCCAGAATTATGGCAAAACAGATTTGTAGAAATTATACTGTACCATGAAACAAACACGCCCCATCAGAAGGAAGAAATTCAAATTGTTCATCCACAAATTATGAGTGAAATTGAAAATACAGGGGCCAACATGATCGAAACATCGGATTTTACAAATAAATAATTACAATAATAAAAAACAATTATGAAAACAAAAGCATTCATTTTTGCAGTAATGGTGGCAATATTTTCTGCCATGCCTGTGAGCAGCCAAACAGCACAAGAGAATTTTGACAAGGGAATGAAGCATTTTGACCAAAAAGAATATTCCCAGGCAATTGAATGTTTTGATGCTGCTATAAAGATTGAACCTGATTTTTCGGTTGCATTTCTGGAAAGAGGAATAGCTAAGCTACTTAACCAGGAATATCGTGGCGCCATTTATGATTTTAACAAAGTTATTGAACTTGACCCGGAGAATTGTGAGGCATACCTATATCGCTCAAAAGCAAAAGAAAAAACTGGTGATCCTGAAGGAGCAAAGAAGGATAAGGAAAATCAGATTTCTTGTTGGAAAAACCTGGTAAAAAAAAAAGAGACCCGAATTTGGTATAGGTTTCTGTCCATGAAAAAAAACTAGTTTTTTTAGAATTATTGCCCACCTAAATCAGTTTATATTATATTTGTAACCATGTTTTACTATAAGATTACTTCTCAATGAACAATAATGAACATATAAGCTTTGAAGATTTAAACAATTTGCTGGCACAGGCACTTCAAAAGGAGGATTTTGAAACTTCAAAAAGGTTAATCACCGAAAAGTATCCTTCAGCTCTTTGCGATTATTATTCAAACAAAACACTCTCAAGTCTTTTTTGCTACCTTAATAACAACCAGGAACAATTTTATGAAGATATTTACCTAAATATCCTAAATTATCATACCGAAAAAAAATCTAAAGAAGAAAAAAATCCATTTGAAAGAAAACCAAACGTTTCAGTCTTAATTAAAACTCAGGTTTTGTTGGGTATCATAAAAAACAGATCTTTGCGCAAAAAGCACAAAAACCATTTATATAAGCTCTACTGTGATTTTGTTCCTAATGAAATAAGCAACCTGTTCCCCATTGTTAAAAAGGCAATTTATTCTATCGGATATGAAAATGGAGTACCAAAAGACATAGACTTCTCTGACGAACCTGAACTAAGAGAGCACATTGAAAACAACAAAAAAAAATCAAACATTAACTACACAACTGCTTCAAGGAATACTGCTTTTAACGAATATCAGAAAAACACAACTGCCATTAATCAATCAATTGTTTTTTATTCATTTCAGCATTTTATCAAATCTGTATTAAGAGGCAAATATTTATTTCTGAAATCATATATTTCATTTTTCTTATTTAACGCCGCAAAAGAATACTTTACTCCTTCATTGTGTTATGAACTGCCGGCTAAAGAAAACGCACCTAATATATTCAAACAAAATGAAAGTGAGGATATGGGTTATGGTCTTGAATCTGAAGATAGCGATAGTACAGGCTCATGTATAGAAACACATAGCATATCAAACCCAGAAACTGAATCCGTTTATTCTGAAAAACAAAGAGTATTGTTATATTCATTTTTGTTGTTGGAAAAACAAAATAAAGAACATCAGAATCTTTTGTTTGATTATGAATGGGAAGGTGTTTTTAGTGATGAATATCAAAAAGCAGCAGAATGTAAATTAGAAAAAGATGAAGGGGACAATGAAACCAGAGACACTGAAGATGCAACCAGATGCAGGCTAAGAAGGGATTTGAATATTTATCTCAGTGTGTTTTACTACTTCATTAATTTAAACTGCAAAAAACTCATCTTTTCCAACTATGTGAATAAGAAAGAGGTGTTTAAGAAGTTTTTTGATGATTTTTTTAAACGAAAATTTCAACCTCCTGATGAAAATTGCTTTATTTTATGGCACTATCTTGCAAGAAAGCTTATTTCAAAAAAGCAGAACAATGTTATCTCGAAAAAAGTGGAATTTGATGTTTTGATTAATATTTATCAATACAGGCTGAATAAGCATCACAACATACATTCTGTGAAGAGAAACTTTCCTCAACTCATATGGAATGAATCCCATCTGAATCTACCCGATCAGTTAATACAACAAATAAAAGACAATGAAAAAATTGAACACATTCTTCTTTCAATTGAACAGATTGATAAAGAATGGAATGAATTTGTACTGGCAAAGGAAAAACAATGCTTAAAAATCTCAAAAATCTGAGAAAAAATGAAAACAATAAATGACGAAGATTTGATTAATAAATATCTTGACAATAATCTTTCCGAAGATGAAGTTGTTGAGTTTGATAGAAGATACTTATCAGACGACATATTCAGAAAGATGGCAAATGATTTTTTTGAAATTGATAAATTTCTGTTGAAAATAGAAATGGAACACAGGGAAAGGAGTAAAAAGAACTTTTTGGCAGAATGCAATTGTTCCATTCAATAATTTTAATACAATTAATGATGAAAGAATATTCAGACGAAATGCTCATAAACAAATACTTTGATCATGATTTGAACGATCAGGAACAAGCCGAATTTGATCAACGATTGGCAAACGACCCTATGTTCAGGGCAATGCTGAACGATTATGCAGAAACAGAAGGCATGTTGCTAAAGCTTGCATTTCATGCAAAAGAAGAAGAACGCAAAAAATTCATGGAAGAATATGAAGCTTTTCTGGCTGAAGAGAGTGTGGGCGAACCACCATCCCATGTTGCAAAAGAACCAATTCGCCGAAGCTTCTGGCAAAAAAATAAGATGTGGATGTCGGTGGCGGCTTCTGTTGTTGTTATAACTATTGCTTTTTTTACAGCTAAATTAGATTTCTCAGGCCAAATAGAAAGTTTCAAGAAAGCAGAAGAAATGGCTAAAAGAGATTTTGAAAAAACCCACTTTATGCCAGACTCAATTAATAACATAAAACAACCAGAGAATTATTTTGCTGAGCTAAGTGAGGAGGATAAAAAAGAAATATTTGAAAACATTCCACCATACTTTAAAAGTGAAGCAGAAGCTACTGCGAGCTCTGGCAGTAAAATTGAAATTTTCAAACCCATAAATAAATCAAAAAACATCTATTTTTCAATTTTTAATCATAAAGAAAGTATTGATTTCGTTTGGAAAGGCAAAGAATTTAAAATTTTGGACAACGAGGATAATTCCGTTTTTTCAGAAAAGAATGAAGATAATGAAATAAAGGAAACAACGATAAAGCCTGGCATATTTGAAAAGAATACCTATTATTTATGGGTAATTAGAGACGATCAACACAATTCTTTAAAGGGAGTTATTTATATTGATTAACTAATCAACACCTAATAGTATTAAGCTGCTCCAATCTTGTACATTCACTCCTTTTTCAATTAAATGAATTTTTGATTTTTGAAGAGCTTTGCTAAAATTATTTGTGTTTTCATTGTTTTTGAAAAACTCATAAACAAGCTCAGACATGTGTTTATGGTTAATCGGAAACAAACCATAAATAATATTATCGGCACCACTATACAAAAAACCCCTTGCCAATGACATCATTCCTTCTCCCTTAACTATATCACCAACACCACTTTGACATGCAGCCAAAACAACAATGTCGGCATTGAGGTTCAAGTTAAAAACATCTTTAATTGTTAGTTTTGCATCCGGAGATGCCGCTTCTTCATCATAAAAAAGCAAAAAAGCAGTTTCTTTATCCTCAACACAGCCGTGAGTTAGTAAGTTAACATATCTGTATGAACCAATTTCACTTTTTACTCTTAATAATGTTGCTTCTTTATATGTAAGAGATTTTGATTTTGAAGGGCTTAAGCTGATTATTGCATCACTATAACTACCCGTCCATTCCATTATTTTATTTGTATTACTGCAAGAGGCATAAGTATATTGCTGTTCATCAGTTTCATTTGGAATATATGATATGTCATTTGAATAATTCTCTCCACTAAAAGGAGCAGCTGTAAAATACACATATTCAGGTCTCTCTGTTTTCTTTGCCGCTCTGTTTTTTGTGTTGAACCATAATGTGGCAGAATAGTGATAACTAATGGGATTCCTTTTAATCACATAATTGATTCTTTTTTTGTCAATTGTTTGATTTTCACTGTAAATTGGCTCAGTTACCAATGCTTCAAAAGGAATATTATAAAGCAAACCATCGGGAATTATTATCAGAGATGTTGAGTCTTTTATGTATTCTTCAAACGGTTTTAAGAGCTCGTTATATAGATTATGTGCAATACTTTGAAAAGTATAGTACTCAGATCTGTCATTTGCTTTTAATGATTCTTTATACTCAGCAAGAAGCAAATCAAAACTATTCTCAATGAAATTAAATTGATGCACTACAAAATTTTTATTCTCAATATATAAAGATGTTACAATTGAGTCTCCAATAAAAAACTCTATTAAAGCTTGATTGTCATCCAAATTATTTTGAAGACTTTCCAAAGAAACAATATCAGTAGAAAAAATTGCCTGATAAACTTCAGGAAACATGGCATTTATCATATCATAATGTTCATAAATTCTTTCAATAGAGTTTGTAAATACATCTGAATTATCAGTTGTATTTAACAAAACCCTTTCTTGTGCCAGATTTTCATAAAAATCTTCTGGCAATTTGTCAAGAAAATGCTTTGTATCCATTAGGGTTCTTAGATATACGGATTTTGATTTTTCAATAATATTGTAAATGTCTTTTGGCGAAGCAAAATATTCAAGAAGCTGATAATTATTCAAAATATAACTTGCTTGTGTGTACATCTCTGAGCTTAATTCAATCCAATTATTTTCTTCCATGTCTAATCTATAAAATTTAGCGAGTTTATCAAAATATTTAAAAATTACCAAAGATGAATAATAATAATTTTGCAAATACATGCCATTTGAAGTTTCAATGTAGGCACTTTTAAGCACATCAGCAAAATCAACCAAACGTAAAAACATATCTACTGAATAGAATTGAAAAATTGAAAAATTATCAAATAAATTTGAAAATGAAAGATAATCATTTATATTACATATTGTATCTTTTAAAATACACATACATTGGTACAAATTCTTCAGCGACTCTTCATAATCCTTCATTGCTAGATAAATCTTTGAATTCTGTTCTATAAACGGAATAGAATGATTACTATTAATAACTGGATACTTATTGTTATAAAACAAAGCAGAATCTAATTCATTGTTAATTAAGAACAAATCTGATATATTTCTGTATATGATTCCAAGATTAACATAATCATCTTCAAAGTTTTTCAATTTATTTTTTAAAGCTGAAATGCCTTTTTCTATATATTCTTTAGTACCATATAACCTAAACATATCACCATAAAGACACAAAGCACAACCAGAGAAATTATCATAGTGTATTGCAGAATCCAAACTATTGAATGCATTAACTGTATCATTGTCAAGAAGCAAAAATATTGATTCCACCCAAAACCAATCTGCAGTTTCTTTGTTGTTATTATTGCTCTTATATTGATAAATCATCTTTTCGGACAAACCATATGCTTCATCTATAAAAGGAGAAGGTTCAAATCTGTTTATCATATCTATTAAAATATATGCATAAAGAAAGTAAGCATTCGCAAAATAAGCTGTGTCTTTCATGAAAGGATATTCCTGAAGACAAATACTACAGGTTGCTTTTGGAAGAAATTGGTTAACAAATAAAAAATAAGATTCTGGTATCCTGTTTAAATTGTATAGCGCTTCTGTTTTAAAATATAATGGGAATAGTCCATAACAAGTATCTAAATAGCTTTTCTGATAAAAATTAATTAGACTGTCACAATACATTAAGTTTTTATTGTATTTTTTTATATCACTAGTTGTTTGTATTAATGCCAGTAAACTGGTATTATAATAATACCCGAGCTCATTGTTGTAATAAACACTATCCTGGATTAGACTTATATATTTGTATGCTTGTGTATAATAGTACTCTGCTTTGACAAAATCTTGATTTTTATAATTGGTATGTCCTAAAACAAAATTCGGAAAAAACAAAAACCACTCTGTTTTTCCTTTCATAAGACTAATGGATTTATTTAGTTCATCGATATTTGGTTTTTGATGTTGATAGACATAACTCACATAATTGCTTAATCCATAAAAAGTTGAAATTAATTCTGAATACTCTTCGTTTTTATTTTTATTTTCTATCTTTAAAATTTCTTGTTTGTATTTTGCAATAATAAAATCGATTTTTGAATTATCAATTACATCATTACTAAACAAACACTTCAAAGGATAGAGTCGAATGAATTTTTCGCTATTATTAATAATATCTATTGTTTTATTTGATTGTTCAATTTCTTTATACAAAGCATCAGAATCAAAATTTGGAGCTGAATTTATTCTCAATTGTGTTGTTGCAAAACCTCTATAATAATTGGCTATTGGATCTTCTGGATTTAACTGCATTGCTTTGTCAAAGTCAAAAATAGCACCCTTGTAATCTTGTAAGATATATTTTGCAAGACCTCTATAAGGATAAGCTCCTGAATAATCAGGATTAAATTCAATTGCACTAGTCAAATCATCTATGGTTTTATAAAGAAGATCTAATGAGTCATTATTGTTTTCAAAAACTCTAAAATAATAAACTCCTCTGTTATAGTAATTTGTATCATTGGGTTCAATTGAAATTGCCATATTATAATCACTCAAAGCATCCTGAAACAGTGACAACTCAAGCCTTGCATGTGCTCTCCATCTGTATGCAGCATGTGCCAATGGATCTGTTTGTATTGCTTTATTGCATAAATCAATGGATTTAATATAGTCGTCATTATTGTAGGCATTTTTTGCTTGTTCAGTATAATCGTGGGCTGTTTGTGCTGAACAGCAGAAAAGAATAAATAAAAAACTTAAAAAAAGAATAATACACTTTTTCATAACTTTTTTCTTCAAAAATAGTTAATTTCTCTTATAACTGTACAAAATAAATGATGTTAGTTTATCTTTTTTTAGGCAAAACCCAAATTTCCATTGTTAAAGTTACAATAAACTTAATTGAAAACTACTTGAAGAACCCCCTATCTATATCTAGCCCTTGAATATCTGTTATATCTTCTTTGAAATTCTCTGACTGATATTTTTGGAGTATAAAACTCAGGGGCATTGTTCTTGTCAAATTCATAAGAATACTGATTATTATTATCAGGGATGGAGAATATAAAGGATATGTCAAAATATTTCTGTTTTAGTTCTTCAGGACAGTTTTCAGATTCCATTACAAACAACAAATAGGGTTCATTTTGTTTTAATATAATACTTGCACCTGACATATTAATTTCCATTGAGTCTAACAAAAAAGATAAAAACTGCTCAGTTAAGATAAAATCATATTCGCAAATATCTGCATCATCAACAAATGAGCATAGCATGAATTTTTGTGACAACAGGATTTTCTTTTGTACATATCTGCTATTGACCGAGTTAAAACTGCTATCATTCTCTGCTGTTGGTTTCATTCTGAATAAATTGCGGGCATTTACAGATTCCTGCTCAAGATCATCAACCATCTTTTGGTTCAAAATAATTGTTGAATCAGTTACAGGGGCATAATACACATCTCTATTCACAAACTGCTCTTCAGCAATATCTTTTTCAGAAGTTTTCTTCTGACCACAGCCAATCATTAACAACGGAATAATTAAGGCATAATACTTTTTCATAACAGATGAATTAAGATTTTACAAATCACTTTTTGGCAATATATATGCAAATATAATAATTGTTCTAAATACTTATTAACTTCTTAAACAAAACTCTCATCAATACATCTCATCAACCTCTGTTTAAATGCTTCTGTTTTCTTTGAAATCTTTGAAGCTTTGAAAACAATCAGAATCATTGTAGTAGAAATCATTGCCAGAATACTAAAAACAATTGGGGCATAAGGCTCACGCAGAAAGACCGACAAAACTGCTATTAGCATAAACAAACCCGGCCAAAAACTATATACCCATGGAATTTGGTTTTTGAATAATAACTTGTTTTTGTAAAACTTAATTTCAATTAAATGAATGCTTTTTTGACATAGCAACTTATTCTTATTCTCTCTTAATGTAACATCAGTAAATCTTTTTGAAATAAGCGAAGAAACATCTTTAATCTGAAGCGCTGAGTTGAATGTCAGAAAGTTTGTTTTATTGTATTTATTGAAGCTTGATGTTTTCTCATTTGCACTCATCAATGTTTCATTTTCTGATAGTGCTCTTTCATAATCTTCCAAAGTCTTTCCCTGATTCTCCTTTAGCCAGTTTGTTTGACTGTTTTTCAAAAGCTGCTTGCAGGATTTGCAAAAAGTCAGATATTGTGTAAAACGGTTTTCAAATCCGCAGTGTTCGCAAATGAGATACTTCATAATTGGGAAAAATTGCTTATTTATAATTTCAAAATTAATTATTTTTTTCATTTCTTGTTTACAATCCAAAAATTCAGTTATAAAGTTTTTTGTGGAATCCTAAAACCTGAATAAAGATGGAAAAACTTCAAAACAATCAACAACAAGCTCTCAGTGATGATTATGAATTTGCAGTTCATCTGATTCTTGACGAACAAATGTCATATGAGAATGCAAGGCTGAATCTGGTTGCCTGTGGAATGGATGAAGAAAGGGCAGCTGAAATCATCTCTGAGATTTGTGAAAGCATTAACAGAATAAGTGCTGAATATGAGAAAGAGGAAGAAGGATCACATATCATCGCAGGTTTTTTATGGTTGATTGGAGGGATAGTAGCCAGTGCAATTTCATCCAAACTGGTTTTTGTGGGTGCCATTGTATATGGAATTATTAAAATTTTTATTGGTCTTTCAAAAAAAACAAGATAATGAAAAAGTATAACTGTATTTTTATTCTGGTGTTCATTTTTTCATGGACACACAACGCAACAGCAGAAAAAATGCTAAGCTTGAACAATGGCTGTTTATCAGCAAAATATGAAACGAACAAAGTTCAGTCTGCGGCTCACAACAGCAAAAACATCTGGGCAGTAATTCTGGGGGTGTGTGAAAATAAGCACCCAGGCCAGAATCTTTCTGATGCATGCAATGAAGCAAACAAAATGTGGAATTTCTTCTATAATTATGATAATGGTTCAATTCCTCAGAGTCAGATAATAAGGCTTACCGGAAAGGGAGCAAGCCGTTCAAACCTTATAAGTACACTGAATGATGTGTGCAGTAGAATGGGACCAAATGATGTTCTTTTCTTTTATTACTATGCACACGGAACAACATACGGAATTGATTGCTATGACAATACTGTAAGCTACAATGATCTCAATAGTATTTTTTCACGGTCCGCCGGAAGACTTATTGTTTGTTTTGCATATTCATGTTATTCAGGCTCATATCAGATTCCGGAAAATGCTTCTTTTGCTCTCGTTGCAGTTGCCGAAGGTATAGCATGGACACATCCAAATTTTAGCAGTATTCTCATAGAAGGACTTCAGGGAAGCGCAGTGAGAAGAAATGAAACTGCAATCACTGTCAGGGGAATTTATGAATATCTGAACAGAGTATTGAATCCCATGGGAGTGTTTCCTGTAGTAAAATACGGAAAATATAACCCCGAAGCACCATTGTTATATGTAAAATAAAAAACTAAACTTAAAAAAAATACAACTATGAAAAAATTAATTTTAATGACAATTGCAGCATTTGTATTATGTACAGGTGTTTTCTCCCAGGATGTAAAAATCGAGGTAGAGATTAATGTAAAACAGGTAAACAGTTTCATTGAGTTCAAGATAGAAAGCGACCGCAAAGGAGAAATTGCTACCGGTCATTTAAGAAGTGTGGGATTGAGAAGATATGCTTTTCATATGGGACCTCAATCATCCTACAGATATAAAAACAACATCTGGTTTTGGTGGGATACACTTGACGGAATTGCCGATTTGACCATATGGGTATACAACATCAAGGTATTTGATGCCACTTGCCAAAGCAGAGGACACGGAGAAAAGCATCCTGAAAAAACATCAACAGATTTGAGATTGATTAAAAAAACTGGTAGCCCCAGACTTATTAATGACCCCAACTACCCAAACACTAACCTGCAGATTTGGTTTGATTATTAGAAAACTTATATGGAACTTGTCATAATATTTTCTAAAAAACACTAATTTTGTTTAATAAATTCTTCTAATCTTCTTTAACGAACTCCCAAATAATTTGAAAAAGACATGAGTACATACCAAGAATTGCAAAACCTTCCGGATAGCAAAATTGAAGAAATACTGGATTTTCCTGAAAAATTTGAAGATGATATGGTTTTTGAAGCAATACAGATTGGATATGAAAGGGGAATTATCAAATCTAATCAGGAGAAATTATGTGTTTCATATTTAGATAGAAACAAGCCATTTAAAACCCCCATTGTTAATGCTAATAATCAGGAAACAAACGATGCGCAGATTGAAGCCCTTGGAAACTTTTTTAGAAGAATAAAAGAGTGGGCAAAAAAGTGGCTTTTTGGTTTCTATCTACAATATGAGTTTGAAACTCCTGCAGGTCGTTGGATAATAAGACCATTGCGCAAAGCAATTTCATTTTTCGCAATAGGATTTCTTACGCTTTATTTAATTTCTTGTTGTTATCAGGGTTTTGTTATGAGTTTAGAGGCCAGTTCAGGCTATGGGCTACTTATAATACGTGCTCTTGCAATTATTATCTTCTCAATTCTTCAGATACTAGCTCTACCCCTTACAGCCGGTCATTTTGTTTTATTTGTCTTAGTGAATTCACTCATCATATTTCCCCTCATAGGTTTTGTTCATGGATTAACCCTTAACCAGAAAGGCGTTAACCTTATTAAAAAGGAACGCCAGATATGGGATGGCATTGTGTTTTTTATTCTATATATCCTTGGATTGGGCATACTGTTTATTAAATATGGCATTGACTTTACCAGGGGAAACACCTATTCTCTTATTCACGAATATATTTTTTCTTCTGCAACAATCAGTGTCCTTTTCTTCAGCGGATTCTCGTTCTGGATTTTAAGAAATTTATATCTTTCATATACAAAAGACCAATAATAAAACAACAAAAATGGAAAAAAACATTAACTCTTTTGAAAAAATGACAAAAATTATCGGAATTGATTTTGGAACATCAAATACAACAGCTGCTGTTGTTATTAATGGCAAACCTGTAATTATTCCTAATGATATCGGAGAAGAAACAACCCCTTCAGTGGTCAGCATAAATCAGGAAAACAAAGAGGTGCTTGTGGGCGAAGCAGCCAGGAAAAGAGCACTGCTTAATCCTCTGGAAACCATTTTTTCAGTCAAAAGACTACTTGGTGTATCTTATAAGGAAATCGAACACCTTGTTCATTATCTTCCTTATGAACTTAAAAAAGGAAAAAAAGATGAAGTTTTAATCAAAATTGGCAAACGCGAATACACAGCTATTGAAATATCTGCACTGATTTTTGAGAATGTTAAAAAGAATGCTGAGGCTTTTTTGAAATCTGAAGTAAGCGAAGCAGTTGTTACTGTTCCTGCTTATTACAATCACCTGCAAAGAAAAGCCATACAGGATGCAGCCGAAATGGCAGGCTGGAAAGTGAAGAGAATTATCAATGAACCAACAGCAGCGGCATTGGCAGTGAAATACTTTTTTCTTTATCCTGCTGCCGAAATGAAAATTGCCATAGTGCATTTGGGTGGCGGAACCGTTGATGTTACAACTTTGGAAGTTGGCGATGGCATTTATGAGGTCAAATCCACTTCAGGCAACACATTGATGGGAGGAGATGAAATAGATAACAAAATTCAAAGCTGGGCTAAAGAAGAGCTTTTAAAACTGCAAAACAATATTGACTTTGAAACCCCTGAATTTAAAAGTTATTTGAAATGGGAATGTGAAAAAGCCAAATGCGCACTTTCGTCACAGAATTCATTCGCACTGGGTTTCCCATGTATAAGAAAGAAAGAAAGAAATGCATACATTTCTGAGACTATTGTGCTTACTACTGAGACACTGAATGCATTGCAGGAATATTATTTAAATAATGTACTTGAAACAACGAAAAGATGTGTCAATGACTCCGGTTTTGACATTTCACATTATTCCGTAATCCTTGTGGGTCAGCAAAGTCTTAATACTTTCATTAAAAATTCTGTTGTAGAATTATTTAACAACCGAACCATTAAGAATATTGACCCTGCTTTGATTGTTGCCAAAGGGGCTGCAATTCATGCAGGCATTTTAATGGGAGAGATAATAAACCTACTATTGCTTGATGTAACCCCATTGAATCTTGGCATTGAAACACTTGGTGGTGTAATGACAACACTCATTCCTGCAAACTGCACAATTCCAACACGTAAAGATGAAAATTTTTCAACTACTGCCGATAATCAGACATCAGTTGAGATTCATGTTTTGCAAGGACAACGACCAATGGCAAACCAGAACAAAACAATCGGGAGATTTCATCTGGACGGAATTCCACCTGCTCCCAGAGGCGTGCCTCAGGTTGAGGTTACCTTTGACCTTGATGAGAACGGAATCCTCAATGTATCTGCCAAAGACAAAGCATCCGGAAAGGGCATTTCTGTTAGATATGAGTAATGATTGCTCTATCAGAATAATTATTTTTCACCCTGGAATTAATTTCTGAATCTAATACATAACTTTCTTAGTTTACATTCTTCTGGAGTTAATTACAAAGTGTACTTCAAATCTAAATAAATCCGTTTGATGTGCGATTGTGATTCTTTTCATAGTTGAAAAATCATCCAAAAACCAGCTTTTTATTAACCAGACTAAAAAACAATTGTTTTTTCTGATCATTTCTTGTTTACTTCTCAAAAATTCCGGATATGATTTTTCTGTAACACTGTATACCATGAAATCCCGAAAAATGAAAAACACCATAAAAACAAGAAGCCGAGAAATTTGCATGTATAAATGCATTACTGCATTGCAAGCCTGCATATTATTACACACTATAAATTACAACACGATTACAATCTGCACCTTAATGCTGCGACAAAAGAATTGCAAATTATTAACCAAAAAAACATTCAAGCAATGAACACTACCACCTGGCCAATAAAGAAACAATTGTTAATACAGCCGTATTTTAAAAGGGCTGTACGAACAATTCTATATTTATCTATACCTTTTCTGATTATTCTATCCGGATACAGCTATGTTCAGCACAGGGCAGCCCCTTTTGTCAGCTCACAGCTGGAAAATTATATTGGAAGTGAAATTACATATTCCGATGCTTCGCTGAAATTATCATTGTTTCCACTTGAATTGAATATTCAATACAAGGATTTTGCTATTAAAGAATTTACTGTAGATACTCAAAACAAACAAAATCTATTGTTTGCTGAAAATCTCACTATACACACAAACTTATTTTCTCTGATTTTTAATTATGAAATTACTGAGGTTTTTATTGAAAATGCATATTTAAACTTATGGTCATGCGGAGATTCTGCCAATTACGAGTTTTGGACAAATAATGATTCAGAGATAAGTGAGGATTTTTCATTCCATATGCCAAACATTATTCTGAAAAGTGTGAAGGTGAACTATACGCTTGATGATGAACTGTATGAAGCAAATATTGTTCACAGCAGCTTAAGCATAATGGCAAACAATGAAAAGGTGGAAGTTGATATTTCAAAATTGCTTGTTGAAAATCTGTTTGTGAATTCTAACGGGCATCTTTATGGGGACAGTGAACTGGAAATTGAAATTCCCAACCTGAAAGTCGTTGTGCAATCTGCTCATAACGAGGAATATATAATATCCTGCTCCATTCCTAATGGTATTATGTGTTTTCCTTTTTTGCAACTTTATTTTGAAGCAGATATTCGATATGAGCAAGATTATTACACCCATCTATCTGTTATGGGCAAAGAAGTTAAAATAAATCAAATGATTAATATCCTTCAAGAGTATCTTTCGGAAGACATGCTTTATTATCTTAACAAAAGCGGAGGTTCATTAAGTTTCAGGCTTAACACATTTTTCATAAACTCGGAAATGAAGAACTGTGAAATGTTTTTCAGCACCAACAATGCAACATTCCATGCTGACGATAAAACTATCATCAGCAACATAATGACCATGGGGCGCTATTCATTGCATGATGACGCACTTGATATTCCTAAGTTTTCATTCAAAACAGGCAGTTCAAAAATTGCAGGAAAACTGAAAATTACCGACATCCTCAACCCTTTCTTGGACATGACAATTACATCTGCAAATATTGAAATGTCAGAACTGCAAACATATTTTCCCCAAATTAAATTTGATTTGTGTGGCAAACTCAAAACCAACAATCTGTCCAGCAAAATTTATCTATCCGATTTAAGTAAAAATGATTGGGCACAAACCTTGCTCAACAACACACAAGGCACTCTTTTATTCAGTAATGCCGGATTTAGTGTTAATCAAAGCAGTTTTTTGAAAAATCTGAGCGGAACCATGAGCCTGTTGCAGGATAAATTAATCATTACTAATGCAAAAGGTCTTTATCAAAACAACATATTTGCTTTTAGCGGAGAAATCTGTGGGGTATCAGCTTTTTTTGAAGAAGATGCTAAACCAGAAATCTTTCTGGAAGTTCACAGTGAGAAATTTGAACTGAACACACAGGAAAACTCTGATAGAAACAAAAAAGAAACTTTGCCATTCAGTTTTGATTTTCCTGATATTTTCGTTTTGCAAATTCATGCTGCAGCTGACACTTTTATCTATTCAAATACCGCAACTGCATATAATGCTTCATGTGAAATCAACTTTAAAAACAGTAATGACATCAATGCCTTTTTAAGTTTTGACACATTACTGATTGATGTTTGCAGTCTTTTCGGAGATACAATACTTTATTCAGACAGCAATATAACATTATCAAGACTTAGCAATCAGCCTGTGACGGCATGGGGATGGGTGGCTGTTGATTGTTTGAATTCAGATGAAATCGGTGTTTTGGTTAATTATATATTTAATTATGATAGTGTCTCTTTCCCTGAAGAAACATTCTCAAAAATCAGGGCAGAAATCCACATGTCAGATTACGAAGGATTTATGACAGAAGCGCATAACAACCAGTTGCAAACAGACAGCCAGATGATGTTGACAAATATTCATTTTGATAAAATTAGCTTAATTGGGATAAGGCTGATAAATAATACTCTCATGTTAGATTCTGCATTTATTGTTTCTACAAACGAACACATTTCGGTAAAAATAACTGATGCAATAATTAACAATGAAGAAATATGGATTGATATTGTTTGTAAGATTAGTAATGTAAATACTGAACAGATTATCAAGCATCTGCTTGAGGATAATATGAACCTGACAGAGAAAGAAACAAATACTGGTCTTATATATGTTCACTTATTAAGTGCCGGATTCTTGTGGAATAACTTAAGCACTATTGTTTCAAGTCTCAGTGATTCAATTGCTATAAGAAGCAATGATATAGAAAACATAAGCATACATGGCCAGATAAGCGACACTGTTCCCAAGCAATTGCAAATAATTCACAACGGCACTAATTATAAATTAAGTGCTGAAAATTTTGAAAGCAATTTTGAATTACAAAATGGCATTCTTTTATGGACAGACACCATGTTTACTCTTTACAATAACAAAGCAAGAATGGAATTTGAAACAGGATTCCTTTTTGAAGAATTCAATTTTTCCATTGACCTGATTAAGTTCTCTTTTGGCCTGAGCGAAACAAACATGGTATCTTTGGCTAATCAAACAGACAATTTGTATCAAAGTTGGATTGAAAGCATTGAGACAGGAAATCTTTTTAAACTGGATTTTGAACTACTACGAAATGAAAACAATAACGACTCAATGTTCAGTTTAAGACTGGATTTGCAAACAGATACAATTAGCCTTGTTTCAAAATCTAATCTTCAGAATGAAATAAGTAACATTCCTGTTTTTCTAAAGTTTATTCCATTTATATTTCCTCTTCTCAAAACAAATAATTTCTTAATGATGCCATTCAATACAAGGGTTGAATATGTGTTTAATGTTTATGATTACAAAAGTCTGAATTCTTTTAGCATGACTCCTTCTGTGGTTGAAATTAATGAATATCAATTTGGGTACAGTCATTTTGTTGAAAATCAGCACGATGTGTTTGTTCTTGGGATGCCAAAAAAAGTTAAAAAAAGGACAAGCAAAAAGATTGATGGCGCCACGTTTCTCAGAGAAAGGTCAGCATATTTTGAGGATGGAGAGATAACAAGGATAAATATTTATGTAAACCGAAATACCGGAGAGGTTGAGAATGTAGAATGTGTGGTAAAAAAATTCAATGCTGTAGAAATCATTGTTAAAGCACCTGAAAAAATAGCAGTAATTTTTCAAGGAATAGCAACAGGCTTTAAAAAGTTTATAAATTTGTTCCGTAAATCAAAAAAATAATCCGCTATTATCTTTTTAAAAACAATAACCATATGAAAAAATATCAGCTGACAGCCGTACAGGAAAAAATTTATATGGACAAAGAAAAAATGTCTGACAATGAGCTTATTGAATATTTGAACAACCCCAAAAGGTATTTTCAAAGTGTTGTATTTGTTGCAAAAATAATACTGACTGAAAGAGGTGTTCTGAAACCTGATCCTGAATCAAGCTTTACAGAATTGGAAACAGAAGCACAGCATGCCCGTGAAAAACAAATCTACACTAACAATGTAATATATAATATTGATGGCCCTCCATATAACAACAAATTTAAAAGTAATTCCACAATAATTATCATTGTTTATCTTGTATTGAGTATTATTGCTTTTTTTATTGAAGTCGATTCTGTTGGTGCCCTGACCGTGCCCCTGATATTATCGATAATTACATCTTTACTGGCAATTGCTTTATCATTTGAATATCTTGACCATATTAACCGAGGATTTGGGTTCTCTATAATATGTTTTTTCAACCCATTAATTGGTTTACTAATAATCAGAAATTTAAGTTATGGATTTAACAGTATAGAAGAGAAAAAGATTTATAATGCAGCCGTAAGTCACTTCGAATATATATCAAGACAACCTATGAAAGAAGAGGATCAAAAGAAATATACCAAAGAAGATATTGATCATAAATTGATCACCGACATCAATGAAAAAGTGAACAATAGAATTCAGGAATATTATCAATGGCTGCTTGATCATGAAAAACATGTTGTTACTGATGAAGAAAAGTATAAAAAGGTTGAAGAACTAACCTGTGATTTGGTAAGAGAGCAAGAAGTGCCCGAAAAGCCAGATATCACAACCTCTCATATTGATGAGGTGATTGAAGCTGATACTATTGATTTCAGCAAGCCTTTTCCATGTCCTGCATGTAGTTTTGAAGTTCAGCCAGACCAACCAGAATGTCCTGATTGCGGGCTGGCTGTTAAATAATTACTATAGTTTTTCTCATCTCACCCCCTCTCCTCTCCCGAAATGGTCACCACTATTGTTCTTGCTCCTCCATTGTTTCTGTGTTCACACAGGTAAATGCCCTGCCAGGTGCCAAGATTTAGTTTGCCATTTGTTATGGGAATTGTTAATGAGGCTCCTATAATGCTACATTTTATATGTGCAGGCATATCATCAGCACCCTCACATGTATGTTTAAACCATGGCGATTGCTCGGGAATCATCTTGTTCATATGTGATTCCATATCACTTCTCACGTCGGGATCGGCATTTTCATTGAGTGTGAGAGAAGCAGAAGTATGCCTTATAAACAAATGCAAAATCCCTGTTTTGAAATTCTCAATTTCAAGCAATTTTTCTGTGATTTCAACTGTAATGAGATGAAAGCCCCGGCTTTTTGCTCGTAGAGAAATCTCCTTTTGGAACCACATAACACCTGATTTTCAGTTTTTTATATACAGAACTAACAACAATTTGTCACTGGATTGCCGCACAACCAGTCCTTTTCTATCCAGCCTGAAATTTTCTTTCCATTTTTATCGGTGTAAGTGATGAAGACCCAGTTATTGTATATTTTACTGAATCTCACCTGCACTTCAGTGTGAATCACTCCCACTATCTCTGTGGCTTTGTCAGGATGTTCATACACATTCAGTTTCTGATTGCCATAATTTGCTGTGGAAACGGCAAGTACAGAATGGTGAATCCAACCATATTGACCCGGTATATCAACAGCATTGTTGGGATCAATACAATGCACCATGTCAATTTTGAACCAACCGTTATTCTGTCCGATGATATCAACCATATAATCCTGTCCCTGCTCAAGAGGCACCAAAACGGTTCCGCCTGGTGTTTGTCTGATATTGGTTGGTGATTCTGTATCCGGATCCTGAACATAGGCTGTAAAACTGATATTCTGAAATCCTTTTTCATCATAATCATAGCCCGTCAAATTCGGAGCATCAACCTCGTCTTCAACTGTATCTTCAGTTGCTTCTGTCTGTGAAGGTTGATTATTATCTTCGGTTTCTATGTTATCCTTATCCACATTTTGGCAGCAACACAGTAACAGAATTAAAACAGGGAACATAACAATTTTTATTGAACGTATCATATTTGAAAAATTTATGTTTCTGATTGGCTGAACAATTATTTTCTGAATTTTCTTACAAATGCTTCCACTTCCTCAACACCACCCTGATAAATGAGATACCCGTTATATGGCTCTCTCTCGGTAATTTCATCATTGATTGGTGTAAGCATTAATCTTTTCACTTCGGCCGGATCATCAGTTTGACCAAGCACCCATCCAAGTTTAATATACGCTGTTTCGGGAATCATGTTCCATGCTGGAATGATGCCACGCTTCATCATATCACGTCCTGTATCATACACATTCATATGAGCATATCCCCACAATGTTTGCACTGACATATACATATGTACTCCGGCTTTGTGAGCACGTTCAATTGCAGGATACAAAGGTTTATTTACGTGACCTAATCCGGTGCCTGCCCACACAATTCCGCGATATCCCAAATCAACCAAAGCATCAATTATATCGGGGTTCATATTGGGATAATAATAAAGGATGGTTACTTTATCCTCAAAATAAGGAAGAATTTTCACATTCCTGTCTTTGCGACGGTGCTTATAATTTTCTCTGAGCGGCACAACTCCTTTGCGAGTGATAGTAGCTGCAGGAATATCACCTATGGTACGAAAAGTTGACCTGTATGAAGAATGCATTTTTCTAACACGGGTTCCTCGATGCAGAAAACCATATTCATCAGAAGTGGGGCCAAACATACACACCATAACTTCGGCAATATCACCATGTCCGGCAGCAGTCATAGCATGCATCAGATTCAGTGCAGCGTCGGAACTGGGGCGGTCGGAAGAGCGCTGTGAACCAACAAGTATGATTGGAACAGGAGAATCCTGAACCATAAAAGTCATGGCAGCAGCTGTATGCGACAAGGTGTCAGTACCATGTCCTATGACAATACCCTCAATGCCGTTTTTAATTTCTTCCCCTATGGAAATGGCAAGTTTTTTATACTGCTCGGGGCCCATATTTTCGCTAAAAACTGCAAAAAGCTTTTCAGTATTCAGATTACAGATATCAGCAAGTTCGGGAACAGCTCCGTAGAGTTCTCCCGGTGTAAAAGCCGGAATTACAGCACCTGTACGATAGTCAAGACGTGAAGCGATGGTTCCGCCAGTACCAAACAATTTTACCTTTGGCAAACCTTCAGTAAATGGAAATTCCTTTTCGGGAATTTTATAATTTGCTTTTTTGTATCCTGTTTCAATCATATCCAGAATTGTGCGGGTATCAATCCCCACATTATATCCTGTTGGAATTTTGAGTACAATATGAAAATCATCATCATTTTCACTTCTGGGAAGAATTGTTCCCACAAAGTTTCCTCTAGTAGTTGTAACTTCAGACTGTCCCCACACACGCACATTGAATTTCTTCAGTGTTTCAAGTGCTTCACCTTTATATCCTTGAAAAATATCTTCACTCATAATTGTTAGTTTGTTAAGATTGGTTTACTAATTGTGCAAGACGGCTCAGACATATATTTCCTTTGGCTATGGGAAGCAGTTGTCCCATCACCCAGTCAGTGGATTTGCGTGCATCAGGTTTGCGCGACTCCTTTAAAAACTTATCTTTCAGAAAAGGAATTTTTGAAACGACATCCTCTTCACTCACCTTTTTAAACTTAATGGTGTTGAGAATGCTCTCAAAGTCCATCTTCGGATAGTGATACAGCACTTTCAACATTCGCGGAGCCAGTTCCTTTTCAATGTTCTGCTTATTCACAAAAGCAATCAGGTCATACACCAGCTGATATTGAAAATCTTTTCCTTTTTCCACTGTTCCTTCAATGTGTTTCATTTCCTGACCAAAAAATCTGCCCAGCCATTTGGGATTGACTTCCAGTTCGGTGATAGTTTTTTCAAACAAAGGATAAAGGTTACGTTTAAAGATGTATGTATAATTACTTTCAGGCACATTCCATGATTTCAGCTGTTTGTATCTTTCAATCACTTCTCCGGGAAGATTTTCTGCAAGCTTTGCAATATATTCATCTGCAAGCGGAATTGGAGGCGAATCAGTGTCAGGATACATGCGATCAGCTCCAGGCAAAACACGTTCAAAAATCGTTGAGCCGTCTTCAAAAGATTTACGTGTTTCATTGGGAACTCCTGAAAATGCCATTTGGCAGCGTTCTTCAATGGTATAAAGTGCCTCAGGAATATCAGCCTCATGCCCCCAGAACACAATCTGAGCATCATCAGTTCCAGCATTGAGTTCAATCCTGATTTTTTCCAGTTCAGCTTCTGTAATTATCATATTCAATGCTTCACTTGAAGTCATATTGGGTTTTTCAATACAGGCAATCACCTTTAACCTGTCAGAAATTTCATTGGCAAAACTTTGATCTGGCTGTGTAAAATGTGATAAAATCCCTTTAAACCCTTTCAGATTGACAATATAAATCTTATAATTCAAATCCTTCAATTTGATAATTTCAGGATTAGAAAAATTCTCAAAACCATATTCTTTATGTTGAATTTTCCAGTCATCGGTATTTTCAATCTTTGATTTTAACAAATCCCTTATAATTAGCAGCGACCATTGCCTGAAACACTCATTGTGTGTCAGTTCGGGAATCCATTTTGTATGTGCTACCCCTTTAATCTCCACTCTGGTGCCCCCTCTGCAGCTCACATTCACATCCTGTCTTCCTGCACCCATTCCGGTTCTGACAAGTCCGGTACTTCTGTTAAGAAACCTGATATAATCGCAAGCTTCTTTCACTTCATCAGGATTGGTCATATCGGGATAAGTAACAGTTTCTATAAGAGGCATTCCCAAGCGATCAGTTCTGTAAATTCTCTCATGCCCAATATCCGACACTTCGCGGCATGAATCTTCCTCAATACTGAGTTGAATCAATCGGACATCTTTGTTTTTCAGATGAATCAGCCCTTCGACACCCACAATTCCGGTACGTTGAAATCCTGTTGGAATACTACCGTCAAGATATTGTTTACGTGTGATATGCAATTCACCAACAATATTCAATTTGCACAAATGAGAAATGATAATTGCTCTTTCAAGTGCTTGTTCATTGATTGGAAAAGGCGGAGTATCATCAATATCGTAGGTACAAGCCGTAACATTTTTTATTCTGTAAGTAATATTCTTTTTTGTTTTAAATTCCATCAGGGCTGTTCCGTCATATTCTCCAAGCTCACTGAGAGTTGGGCGCATATGCCTGATAATTTCAGCATCATAATCATCATGATCCTGATATATACCAGCCGGACAGCGGCAAAACAGTTTTTTCTCGGTAAGTAACTGCTGATGCACTTCCAGTCCTGACATAAATCCGATACGGTCGTAATCAGCTTTTGTTGCCTCTTTTCGATTCACATAACCAACAGCTTTTTTGCTGAGTTCATAATTCTGTTTAGGGTCAAACTTTTCCATTGTGTTCAATTATAGTATAATATTTTCAAATCCTTTATTTATTGTAAGATATGAGTTTTTTCTACATATTATATGCAAAAACCGGCACAAACTTACACATTATTTTTCAGGACACATGAAAGATTTTTTCAACAATAATGCAGTTTTTTTTAATCTTTTTTAAAATTTAACAAAAAAAATTTGGCTGGTAATGATATAAGATGTAAATTTATGCCCACATTAAAAACCCCAACCTTATGAAGAAAAAATTATTATTTGGTATGATTTTGTCGCTGTCTGTTTTGATGTTCTTTGCATCATGCAAAAAAGATGACAATCCTGATGGACACGGAGATGTGCCTACAGGAATTATTAAAGGTCGTGTTCTTGCAGAAAATGGCACAACACCCCTTCCCAGCGTTAAAGTATTTGTTGACCAGGGTTGTGATTTCTACATTACCACAACAAATTCTCAGGGATATTTTATACTTGAAGCTCCTGCAGGGTCTCAGGTTGTCAATTTCCAGTCAGGACGTGGTACTATCTTCCGTTCACAAATTACTGTTGATATCGAAGAAAATGGCATTACAGATATTCCCGGCGGAAATGTTAAATTACTTCAGGTTGCCAATCTTGCATATATACCTGGCGCATATGACCGGATTGAAGCAATTATCGTTGATTCTCTTGGTTATACTGCAGATCAGCTTTCAATAAATGACCTGAGCAGTTTAACTACTCTTGAAAACTATGCTGCAATTTTTCTTAACTGTGGCAAACCAGGAACCCTGACTGCACAAATGTATGATAATCTGAGAGACTTCGTTTATGGTGGCGGATCATTGTATGCTTCTGACTATGCTGTTGACTATCTTATTGGTGACAACCAGCTTTATGCCAATGCACCACAAATTGACAGAAACTCTTATCAGGGCTCATTTGAAAAAACATGCCCCGTTAGAACAGGCGGATTCATAGATGAAACTGAATTGTGTACACAAAAAATGGGACAGGCATTGATGTTGCTTGGCGCTGAAATTCTCCCCAATGATATCCAAACGTATCTTGGTAAAACTACAATTGATATTGAATATGATCTTGGGGCATGGGAAGTTATTGAAGTTTTAAGTAACGACTGGGAAGTTCTGATTGAAGACAACACTTATGGATACGGACCACTTGCCATTCGCAGAGGATTCAATGCAACTCAAAAAAGCATGAAAAACCAAGTTGAACAGGGATGGATAACAATTTGTCATATTCCACCCGGCAACCCCAACAACCCCATTACAATTACAATCTCAATCAATGCATGGCCTGCACATCAGGCTCACGGCGATTACATCGGTGCCTGCTACGGAACCGGAGGACAAATTCTGTTTACAACATTCCACAATCACCCAGGACATCATGCTACAGAAGACATGATGAAGATTCTTGAATATTTTATTATTAATCTTTAAGATTTTTTAACTTTTCTTTAAACAAAAAAAGAGCTGATTGCAGCTCTTTTTTTATTCAATCACAAATTTTAAATGATTTTTAGAATATTTTATTTTTTTTTCATATTTACTTCGTATTTTTGTTGAAATTTAATCAACCCTTCATGAAACATTTCGTTCTAATTTCTTTGTGGTTTTTTTCTATTCATGTATTTGGGCAATATGATACAATCATGATTCAACCCAATGCTGAACTTGGAAAAGATGCAATGATTACAGATAAATGGCCAAACGCCAATCATGGAGACTGGCCTGAAATTGCAGCAAGTATATGGACACATTTAGGCAATCCTGTTACATATCGCACTTTACTTGATTTTAACCTTTCTGAACTCCCTCCATATTCAACAATAATCAAAGCAACACTCACTTTATGGGTGTATGGCGACCCAACCAACTGGAACGGGGACCCGCTTCAGGGCAACAACACTTTTACCATACATCGCATTACTCAACAATGGGATGAGTATCTGGTTACATGGACCAACACTCCAACTTACGACAACCTATATATGGTTCTTGTTCCACAAGTATCTCACCCAACAACTTCAATATCTGTTGATGTTACAGATTTGATTACAGACCGGTATGAAAACCCTCAAAATAATTTTGGGATGATTTTCAAACTGGTGAATGAAATCAATTACTCTCTTTTTATTGCTTCTTTTGCATCTTCTGACCATACAGATCCAAACATGTGGCCTCAACTTGAAATAATATTCAACCCCAACACTTCAATTGAGAATTACCAGCAGGAAGAATTTAGCATTTCTGTTTCTCCAAACCCTGTTAAAGATATTCTATATGTTTCATCTGAAATCAACCTCGAATCTACTGAAATTCAAATCTATGATGTATCAGGACGTATCTGGATACACTCATCCATTGAAGGACAGCATTCCCAAATAAATATAGAGGATCTTCCAGCGGGCAACTATATTCTAAAAATCCAAACCTCTGAACAAACACTTTCCAAAAAATTCATCAGGGAATAACATATTTTCGTAGTTTTGCTCTTTCACAATTTCAAACATGGAAGTTACCCTTGTTACCGGAATCATAATATTTGTCGTTGGCCTTGTGGTTGGATTTATCAACACACTTTCAGGCAGCGGTTCGCTTATCACACTTCCTTTACTGATTTTTTTGGGACTTGATGCAGGTGTTGCCAATGGATCAAACAGGGTTGCCATACTATTGCAGACACTTGTAGGTTTGTTTACATTCAAAAAACAAAAAATCCTTGAACCCAAACCTGCATTTAAACTTGCCGTTCCTGTTATACTGGGAGCTATCCCTGGAGCAATCATTGCCACACAAATACCATCAGGTCATTTTGAAAAAATTCTTGGAGGAATTTTCATACTCATGACAGCAGTTATCATACTGACGCCGGGCAACTGGAACAAAGCATATGTGGCAGGAATGCAACACACAATTAAACCCATACATTACATTCTGTTTTTCTTTATTGGATTTTACGGTGGATTTATTCAAGCAGGCGTTGGCATTTTTATGCTTTTTGCACTTGTTATGGGTCCCGGGTTCGACCTTATCAGAGCCAATGCACTGAAACTGTTTCTAACTTTCATATTCACCCCATTGGCTCTGCTCATTTTCTGGCATCAAAAACAGATTGACTGGACAGTGGGACTGGTTTTGGCATCAGGAAACATGATTGGCGCATATGTCGCAGCAAAAACAGCCATCAAAACTGGAGCAAAATTTATTAAGTGGCTCATTGTCATTATGATATTATTCTCTGCAATACAATTTATTTTCTTTCGGTAATATTTGATTGTTTTTCATTATTTTTGCAAATAATTTATCAAACAAAAAAAATGTCAGCGAGCAGAAGATACAGTACAAATTTCATTTCATCGGTGTTGAGCATCGGGCTTGTATTGTTTCTGCTTGGACTTATTGGCACTATCATTATTCATGGCAATCAGCTTGCAAAACAGGTTCGTGAAAACATCAAAATCACTGTCATGCTCAATGATGATGCAAAGGAAGCTGATATGTTTGCTCTTCAGAAAAGTCTTGACTCTAATCCAAAAGTATTATCCACACTCATCGTCTCTCCTGAAGAGGCAGCTGAAAGACTTATCTCAGAAACAGGTGAGGATTTTATTTCATTTCTTGGCTATATCCCACTGCCCTTCTCGCTTGATGTTCATGTTAAATCAGAATTTGCAAACAAAGAGTCCCTTGAAGAACTAAACCTGATGCTTAAGCAAAGTCCTGTGGTAAAAGATGTGTATTATGACAAAGATTTGACAGAGGTCATCAATGACAATATTGGCCGTATTTCTATTATCCTTGCGTCCATTGCTATACTTTTGCTGCTGATTACTATTGTGCTTATTAACAATACCATGAGGCTTCATATTTATTCCAAAAGATTTCTCATCAAAAGCATGTTGCTTGTTGGTGCATCTCATGGGTTTATCCGCAAACCCTTTCTCACAAGAGGACTCCTCATTGGAATTGCAGGTTCAGTTTTAGCAATCCTCATTCTCATATTCAGCCTTTCATTTTTTCAGAAACAAATACCCGATTTGAAACATATATTCGAAATTGATCTTTTTGTCATTCTCATGTTTTTTATTATTTTTGCAGGCATTATTATTTCTGTTTTCTCTTCGGCGTTTGCAGTTCGCAAATATGTCCGTCTTGATCAGGATAGTTTATACAGATAAATTTATTTGAATTATGAAACAACAACAAGCACAAAATAAAGCTCCACAAAAGCAACAACAAGTACAAAATAAAGCCCCACAAAAGATTGTTGATAAATCAGCATTTCTTTTTACCAAAGAGAATTATTACATTATGATTACAGGTCTTGTATTGATTCTAATTGGTTTTATTTTGATGATTGGCGGAGGGAGTGATGACCCCAAGGTGTTCAACGAAGCAATTTTCAATACTCAAAGGCTAACAGTTTCTCCATTAATCCTTTTAATTGGTTATGCACTGCAAATTGTGGCAATATTTTATAGAAAAAAAGAAAAAGTTCAAGAATAAATACTCATTATTAAATTTTTATGTGTACTTTTGCATAATCAAAATAAATTTTTATCTTTTTAAACTTCATTTTATTTTAAATCCCCAAAAATTTCCAAAAAAAACCTTTAATTTTTAAATATTTTATTTTATGAACATTTTTGTAGCTAAATTAAATTATGCAACCAGCGAAGCTGAATTGCAAAGTGCATTCGAACAGTACGGTGAAGTCAGTTCTGCCAAAATCATTACAGACAGAGATACAGGTCGCTCCAAAGGATTCGGCTTTGTAGAAATGCCCAACGACTCAGAAGGAAAAGCAGCCATTAACGGGCTGAATGAAACTGAACTCAAGGGTAGAACCATTATTGTTAAGGAAGCAACTCCCAGAGAAGATCACAATAGGTAATATAACATACCTTTAAAAATTCATCTGTTCAGGGTTTGAAAAGTAAATTTTTCAAACCCTTTTTTATTTTGATTCTTTTCGTACTTTTGGCACCGAAAATTTTAAAAACAAAATTACGAATTATGTTGGGAAAAATCATAGTGCTTTCAATGTATGCATTGATGATCATTATTATTGGAATTATCGGACTCCGAAAAACCAAATCATCAAAAGACTTTCTGCTTGGCGGAGGCAATGTTGGACCATGGATGTCTGCATTTTCATACGGCACCGCCTACTTTTCAGCAGTTCTGTTTATCGGTTTTGCCGGAAAAATAGGATGGGGATTCGGTTATTCTGCCCTCTGGATAGCCCTGTTCAATGCTTTATTGGGAGTCATGACCGTTTGGCTGGTTATGGGCTGGAAAATCAAACAGGTATCAGTGCAACTCAACATCAGCACAATGAGTGAATTTCTTGAAACAAGATACAAATCCTCTTCTTTGAAACTTATTGCTGCAATTGTAATTTTTATTTTCCTTATCCCCTATTCTGCTGCTGTTTTTATGGGACTTTCATATCTGTTTGAAATTTCACTGGGAATTTCATACATCTGGATATTGGCAGCAATGGGAATTTTTACAGCCGTCTATATTGTTCTTGGCGGCTATAAATCTATGTCAATGATTGATATGATATTCGGACTCATCATGACTCTGAGTGTTTTGTTGCTTCTATACTTTACCGTAGAAAAAGGTGATGGCATACCAAACATAACATCAACACTCAAAAGCATTGAACCAAAACTTATCTCATCTGTTGGACCTCCGGGATGGTGGCCACTGCTTGCCCTTGTGTTTCTCACAAGTGTGGCTCCCTTTGCAATGCCTCAGCTGGTTCAGAAATTTTATGCCATCAGAGACAAAAGATCCGTGAAAATTGGTGCTTTTGCCTCAACATTTTTTGCAATTCTCATAGGTGGCGTTGCTTATTTCATGGGATCCACCACAAGAGTATTTCTTAGCCCAACCACAGCACCCACTGCATTTACAGAAGGCAAACCAAATTTTGACCAACTCATGCCCGAATTGCTCACCAGTGTGATTCCTTCTTCCCTTTCTGTTATTATTTTGCTACTCATATTATCAGCTTCAATGTCAACTCTGGCATCTCTTGTTCTAATATCAAGTTCATCATTCACAAAAGACTTTTGGGGTGGTTTTATTAATAAAAACATGTCTGATAAATCAACAACCATGATGATGAGATACATGAGTGCTGTGTTTGTGCTTCTTGCTGTCCTTTTTGCTGCCATTGAACTGGATGTGATTGTTGAAATTCTTGGAATATCATGGGGAGCAATGGGGGCTTTCTTTTTAGGGCCATTTGTGTGGGGATTATTTAGCAAGAGAGTGAATCGCCTTGGTGCTTTTGTGTCAGGTCTTGGAGGACTTGCAATTTGTCTTATCCTTTATTTCACCGGCATGTCATCGCCCGAAGCAGGTACAATAGGAATGATTGCATCGCTGATTCTGAATCCTTTGTTTAGTCTGTTTTGCAAAAAACAGCAGCAATCCTGAAACAAACTTAAACTTAATACACTTTAAAACCTCACACCAAAACTGGCAAAAAACCAGGAAATATCACTGTCGGGATTATCCTTTTCTGTCAGAAATCTGTAGTTCACAGATGTGAAAAAACCTTTATAAGGCTCGTACTCAATACCTGCCACAATATAGTGAGCATCTTCCAGTGCCATGCTTTTTTTGATATAATCATGACGTGCAAGAAAATACCATGAAGGGGCAAACCTGTAGGCACCATAAATGGATGTTCCACTCAAATCATTTGCATTATCATTTAAATGATTTTCAACATGGCTAACCTCAACACCAAGCCTCCATATATCAGTCTTATATCCTGTGAAAAATGAATATGCATTTCGGGATGGTAATCCGTCTGATGGCATATGGTCAGCAAATATTTTTACAATATATTCTTTCACCGGAGTCCATTCGATATTGGTAAAATACTGCAAACCGCTATCAGCACTTTGAACTCTGAAAGGACCGTTTCCGTTGACTGAGCCTATTGAAACAGCAAGTGTTTTGTGTGGACGAAATGTAAATCTTGCACCAAAATCAGCCTGAGATCCAAAACGATTCATCTCCTGAAAAGTGAATGCAATATATCGGAAACCCCAAAATTTATCCTGATAGGTGAGATACTGCTGATTCAACAACTGACCCACTGAAAAATCGAGCCATGAATTAATTTTGTAATCAATCTGAGCCATTTTTAAAAACCCCGTATAATCACTGCCTCTGGAGCCATATGTAACATTCATAGGCACATTATTGGTGTCAGTAACACTAATTCTGTCAGTGGTTCTGAAAACATCATAAATCAATGTTGCTGAAGCCTTGTCGCCCCACTGTCCTTTGTATCCCAATAATCCGGTTGTCAGTTCAAACCCCTTATCAGGTGATAATTTTTCTCCGGGAGAATAATAAAAGGCAGTAAAAATATTGCCAAAAACATTGCTCTTATATTTTACCTGCTCAGTAGTATCACTTTGAGAAATCAACTGAAGCTGCAGAAAAAACAATGTGAAACAAAATAGACTAACATTTTTCATAAGTGTTTGGTTTTAGCTAACAAATGTAGAAATATTTTTCATTACAAAAAAAATGAAGTAAAAAAAGTTTTTGCGAATCACGCTCTTATGTTTTATTGCTGTGATTTGTGTATGTACAAATTCGCAGCAATACAAAAGGTTATGTTTGTTTTGTTGAAATTGCGACGAGAAGGATTCTCAGGAACAATTGCTACAAATCAAGCCAAAATCAACAACGTAGATTTTGATGCTAAGCATAAGCCTTTTGTATTGCCTGGCCTAACATATTCGTGGCTATTAGTGGACTTGTACTGAGTATTCTAAGTTAAAAACAAATTTTTTTTAAGTTTTTTCTTAACAATATTAA
>CAZGIW010000036.1:0-15294 GCA_964526285.1 uncultured Bacteroidales bacterium
ATTTTTCAAAAAAAAGTGAAAAAAAATTTGGTTATATCTTAGAATACACCAATAAACACGAATAATTCCGTTGGTTCTGCAAAAGCCATCACACTGTTTCAAATTTTCATAAATTGAAAGCAAGCTTTCTTTATTTAAATTTGAAACAGTGTTAAAGCAAATCTGATGTCTCAGATTTGCTTTGTTTACAATGGCTTTTGCAGAAAAATGCTCTTACGAATCACTTTTTAATAATATATCGCTGTTATTTGTGTTTGTACAAACTTTCAGCAATACAAAAGGCTATGTTTGTTTTAAAAATTGCTGTGCGAAGGGCTTTAGCCCTGAACTAAATAAACCTCTTTATGAACAAAGAAACATAACATAAAAAATTCAATAGCAACGGGCTTCAGCCCGTTGAAACGGAACTCCAACATTGTTTTTTTGGCATGCAAATTTGCTCGAAGATGCAAATTTCATGACAAAAACACAAAAGGGAGATAATGATAAATACTTTTGTATTGCATAGCACAACATATTCGTGGAAATATATGTATTAGTGGCTAAAAAACTGAAAAATATTTTAGTCACATAGTGATAAATTGGGGAGCAGTTACAAAAACTCAGTATAGTGGTTAAAATCTTGCTGATCTGACGTTGCAGGTGTTATTTTTTATAAACACTATTTCCTGCCACAAAAGTTTCCAGAACTTTCATTGAAGGAATGTTGTATATATCAGTTTCCATCAGGTCTTGGTCAAGCACTATGAAATCAGCCCATTTTCCTGCTTCAATACTGCCTTTCACATCTTCTACAAAAGCTGCTTTGGCTGCCCAGATTGTCATTGATAGCAATGTTTCCATGCGGGAGAGTGCATTTTCAATTTGAAATCCATTTTCCGGAAATTTGTTGATATCCTGTCTCGAAACTGCTGAATAGAAAGTGAGAAAGGGATTAATCTGTTCAACAGGAAAGTCAGTCCCATTGCATAGCCATCCGTTTAGTTCAAGTAGCTTTTTGTAAGCATATGCATATTTCGCTCGTTCAGTTCCCAGTCTTTTTTCAGCCCAGTACATATCGCTTGTGGCATGTGTGGTTTGAATGGATGGTATAATGTTGAAAAGTGCAAAATATTGAAAATCATCAGGATGAATGCATTGTGCATGTTCTATGCGCCAGCGCAAATCATTGGGTCCGCCAAGCACATCGGCATAGAGTTTCAGCATTTGTCGGTTGGCCGAATCTCCAATGGCATGAACACACAGTTGCCATCCGTATTCATGTGCCAGGCGGGCAATGGTATGCATATAGTCAATGGTGTTCACCATCACTCCTCTGTTGCCCGGCTCGTCTGAATAATCTTCCAGCAAACATGCCCCTCTGGAACCAAGTGCCCCGTCAGCATAAATTTTTATTGAACGTACTGTAAGACGTTCAGTAGTGTAAATCCCGTTTTTTACAAAATCATCAAAGCCTTCACATCCGGGCTCAAGCATTGCATAAATTCTGATTTCCAAATCAGATGTATTGTGGAGTGAATCAATCAGCCGGATATTTTCAACTGAAAGTCCTGCATCTGCCACAGAGGTTAATCCATAAGCAAAGCAATCTTCCTGTGCTCTCATCAGTGCTTTAATTTTTGTCTCCTGATCAGGGGAGGGGATATGCTTTCTCACAAGTGTCATGGCTTCGTCAATGAGAACTCCGTTGGGTTGACCGTTTGTGAGCAGAATTTTACCACCTTCAACCTTCGTGTTTGCATTGATTTGTGCTATTTCCAGCGCTTTTGAGTTTACCCAGGCTGCATGACCGTCAATTCGTGTGAGATACACCGGAATATCAGGAAAATGCACATCAAGTTGTTCTTTGGTTGGAAATTCTTTTGTCTCCCAAAGGTTTTGGTTCCAGCCACGCCCCTGAATCCACTCGCAATTATGATTTTCTGAAAATCCTTTAAGTCGCTGAATTACTTCATCAACTGATTCCAGTCCACTTAGGTCAGCATACAGTTCTTTGTTCAATCCGTAACTGAGAAAATGACAATGTGCATCATAAAATCCGGGATAAATGAATTTCCCCTCAGCATCATAGATATTTTTGGATGAATACACCGACAGTATGTCTTTAGTACTTCCGGTGGCAATAATTTTTCCGTCCTTCACAGCAAAGCTTTCAACTTTGGTGAACAATGAATCACAGGTATAAACTGTGCCGTTGATAACAATGAGGTCAGCCTGTTGTTTTGTCATATTGCATGAGATGAAAATGATATGTACTGTAAAAACAATGAAAATTGAAATTACAGTTGTTCTTTTTGGTTTAGTTAGAGCTTTCATAATGCAAATGTATTAATTTTCAGAATAAACTTCATTTGGATTAATCAATTAAAACCAAGAATTCCAATTGAAAAATTAATTTTTATAACAATCATAATAAGAGGTGTTTGGTTGTATATTTAAGAAACAATTTACGATTTGGGACTGATTTTTTATCTTTTGAACGTTGTTGTTGAAAAGTAAAATTTAGTTTTGTTTCATTAATAAATCAATTATTGTAATATGAAAAAAACAAGTAACAGTGAAAAAATTAAGTTGTTGGGTGTGTGTTTAATTTCTGTATTTTTCTCTTTGCAGTCTATAGCCCAATGCGGAATGGTGTCAGAAGAAAAGGTGGTGTCATTGAGTCATTTTGATAATGATACAGATTATAGCGTAAAAGATTTTGATCAAGAATGTATTAATGCGAGAGAAAAAAATCAGAAGATCACAATAGAAAATACACAGTTTGAAAAAAAATTCAGAGTATTTACCACAAAATCAAAAGGAAATAATAAAGTTTTTGAAGACAGCAAAGGGCAGCTATGGTTTTATTGCAATAATAATTTCAAGCCATCAAATTTGGTGGTGTATGATGGGAAAAATATGGTAACCCACAAAAAAATTAAAAAAGTCAAAGTTAATCTGGTTAGTTCAATAACAGAACAAAATAATAAAGTAATTGTTGGAACCCAAATGGGATTGCTTGAAAACAATGATGGCGATTGGAAACTGTATGGCAATAAAGATGGTTTGGAAAATATTGTTGTAACATATATGACTCCATTCACCGATGGTAGCACGCTAATATTTTCCCAACTTCTTTTCAAACGAAGTATTTGCTCATTTAATAACGGAACGTTTAAAGATGTTAGTTTAGCCGGTTACAATAATAAAACAATAACAAGCTCATGTATAGATGAAAATCATAACTTATGGGTAGGCACTGCAGGCAAAGGAGTGTTGACGTTCGATGGTAATACATGGACAGATTATGGAAAAGAAACAAAAGTCAAAAATGTTAGGTCAATAGCAATGGACAGCAAAGGGACCATTTGGTTTTCTGGTATGGAAGGAAAATTTTCAAAATATGAAAATGGAAAATTTACTGATTTTAGCCATGGGGGTGGATACTTTAATGGATTGACTTCAAATGTTGTTTTTAGCAGTGGATTGCTAATACACTTAACAATTGTTGGGTCACTTGGACTAGCATTTACTCCTGTTCCTGCACTTATATACGGAGGATTAAGTGTTGCTTCTGGATTTATTGCCCCAGATCAAACAAGTCATGGAAAAATTGTAATTGATCAAAATGATAATGCATGGGTTTTAGCACGAAAAAAAGGAGTTTTATTTTGTAATGGATCAGATTATCAAACGGTTGAAGAAAAGTTCAACTCTCCTAAAACGAAAAAAGTTAGTGACATTATTGTTTCAAAGGATGGCAAAATCTGGATGACTGATTCAAAAGGAAAAGTGTATTGCTATGACAACAATAACTGGACAACCTACACAGCAAAAGACGGAGTTCCCCAAAATCCAGTGCTAATTTATGAAGACAGCAAAGGAAATATATGGGTTTCAGGAAAGAAATCTATCAGTGTTCTGGAGATTAAATAATATAAAAAAATAAACCGAAAAGTATTTTAAAGCCTCACATCACATTGTATGAGCTATAATGAGAAAGATTATTTTATTAGAATATTTAAGCTGAATTTGTTGTTGCTTCTTGCATGTAATCAGATATTATCACAATCCGTTTCACTGTATTCAAAAGAAACTATAACTCAGGATATTGATTTTTTTGTCAAAGAATTGGAAAGGGTTCATCCCGAACCCTTTCATTCAATTCCTAAAGATTCTTTCGTTTCAGGCGTTAACAACATATGTAATCAATTGCCAGATTCGTTAACAAAAATTGATGCATGGAAAGCCCTTTTTCAAATTGCAGCTTTATTAAAGGAAGGTCATACATATATTTTTCCTCCAATGTTTGAAATTGGAAATTTTCTAAGATTTCCATACAAGATTAGAATTGATGTAAATTCATTTGATTTCATTGTGAATGGTTCTGTTGATGATAATAATATTGATGTCCCTCTTGGGGGAAGAATTGTGTCAATAAATTCAATTTCAACTGATTCAATTGTTTCTTTGCTTAGAAACTGCATATCTGCCGAAAATGAAGCATATTTTGTGTTTAGTTGTGAACAGTTTTTTGATGTTTCAATGTATTCTTTATTTGGAGAACCAGAGTATTTTGATGTGGGCTTTATGACGGCAGATGGTGTTGAAGTCCGAAAAGTAGAAGCAGTGCGTCCGGTATCTGAAATTACCTCATCCAATTACTCATTCCAAATGATAAATGACAGCATTGCTTATGTTGACATAAATGCATTGTATTCATTTTCAAGCTTTAAGAAATTTTGCAAAACTACTTTTGGTTCACTCAATAAGAACAAAGTTCCTCATCTCATCATTGACTTTCGCGGAAACATGGGTGGAGATTCCAAACTTTGTGAAGAACTAATCAGGTATATTGCAAATGAACCATTTAGTCTTTGGGAAAAAGCTATTGCGAAATATAATCCAGCTTCAAAAAAATTTTCAAGTGATATAATAGATGGAGAATCTCTTGTATCAATTGAATTTACGAAGTCTGACAAATATATGATACATCCCTGTTCTTCAAAAAAAAGATATTCGGGCAATGTGTATGTTTTAGTAAACGGTGGCACTTTCTCAAGTGCTGGTGCATGTGTTTGGTGTCTTGATCATTATAATCTGGCAACAATTGTAGGTAGTGAAACAGGAGGAACAGGTGTGCATTATGGTAATCCAATGAGAGGGTTCTTGCCTAATACAGGTCTCATGTATAGTATTTCAAGTGTGAAATGGTATCAAATTGGAGCCAATGACGATTCGGGTTTTGGCCTTATTCCAAACCACATAATCGAAATGTCAGTAGAAGATGTTAAGTTGAAAAAAGATTCTGAACTGGAATTTGTTTTAAAACGAATATTGGATGAAATTAATTGATAATGAACATTATGAATTATTAAATAAACAAAAATTATGAAACTAAATTTTAAATTATTCATGCTTGGTGCTGTGATGATGGCATCTGGATTGGTGTATTCTCAGAACAACAAACTGGTGAATTTTTCACTAAATTTTGGAATAAATCCAATCAATACAGTGAAAGGAGGATCAAATGACACCTATGAAACCAATTTTCCGTCAACCACTGTGAATATTGAAACACATTTTCGTCCAATGAAAAACCATGCTTCATTTGGAAAATTTGGAATAGGGGTAGGTGTTGGTTATCATTATCTTACCACTGATGATCCAAGTTTCGGTTGGTTGTGGACAAACGGAGATGTGGGAGGATATATGATGCATGTTCCGCTTTATTTATCTTTAAGATATGATATACTGAACGGAGAAAAATTCAATCCTTATGTGAAGGTTGATAATGGATATAATTTTGCATTTCCATCCAAAAGTATATTGATCCCGGGTGACAGACCCTACTACTATTCTTATGGCGGTGGATATTTTTTTGGTATAGGCGCCGGTCTCGAAGTTAACAGAATACTCAATATTGGTGTCGCCTATGGTTTTATGAATAGCTTTATTGGTTGCAGATACAGGTGGAGAGGATATTGGTATAACTACCGAAATGAATTGACAACTTCTGTTGTGTCTTTAACACTTGGTTTAAGTTTATAAAGCAAACAAAATATATTGACAGTTTCTATTTCTGCATGTTAATTCTTGTTAATCAGCCATTTCGGTAAAAATAATAAGTGGTATATTCCCAAAACGAAAATTTATTTTACGATTTGGGAATTGTTTTTTACCTTTTGAAAACATCTTTCAATTATTAAAAATTACTTTTGAAGCAATGTTGCTTCTTCAAAGCACAATATATAATTATTTATTAATAAGCGTATTAAATGAAAAATATGATTGTTCTATCAGCTGCTCTGACAGTGGCTTTGTTTAGTGTTGATGCACAAACAGTTCAAAATCAAGTTATTGCATCTGGTGGAGGGAATTCAGTGTCCGGAAATATTGACATGGAATTCACCATAGGTGAGCCTGTTATTGAAACTTTTGAAACACCCGGACTGGTTCTCACTCAGGGATTTCATCAGCCTTCACTTGTGCTTACTTTGATAGAAGAACCTGATATGCTCACTGATATCAACATCTTTCCAAATCCCGTTAGAGATGAATTGACTATTGATATTCCAGCTGATTACAATTCAAAAATTCTGTATCGCCTGTTTGACCTCAACGGAAAACTTTTGCAATCAGGTGAATTTTATTCGGGCTCAAATTTTCTTGAGATGCAGGCATATGCCACCGCAAGTTATGTGTTGATAATTACAGACACATCATCAGGCAAACAATTACAAACCAAAATAATGAAAATAAGATAATGAAAATATAATAATGAAAATCATGAAAACAAAATCATTACTAAAAATTCGCTCTACTAATAGCGAATATCGAATTTTACGAATTATCCCGATTTGTCCCGATGGGATCGGATCCCTTTGGGACTATAAACAAATAAAAAAATTCGTACTTCTAAATTCGAGTATTCTAATATTCTTTTGTTCTATTGTTCTTATGTCTTTCACCGCAGTGGCACAAGCACCACAAGCAATAAAATATCAGGCTGTGCTACGTGATAACGGAGGAACAATTATTGCCAATCAACCTGTGAGTATGAGAATCAGTATTCACAACAGTACTCTTCCAATATATCAGGAAACGCATGCACTGACATCAAATCTCTATGGGCTTGTTAGTTTGAACATTGGTGAGGGATCAGTTATATTTGGAAACTTTTCCAATATTGACTGGGGTGCAGATTCTTATTTTTTGAGGACAGAAGTAAATACCGGCTCCGGATATGTTGACATGGGCATGACACAGCTACTTAGTGTTCCGTATGCTTTGCATGCCAAAACTGCAGAAACAGTAACAGGTGGAATTACCGAAACCGACCCTGTGTTTACAGCATGGGATAAAAATTATGATGATCTAACCAATAAACCCACAATTCCAACTGTACCTACAAATGTAAGTGCCTTTACCAACGATGCCGGATATTTAACTTCGTTTACCGAAAGTCAGATTATCTCAATCAGTAACGATACAATATATCTCACAGGCGGCAGTTTTGTGAAATTACCAGCTGGTTTCAGTGGTGATTATAATGATTTGTTAAACCAGCCAACCATTCCAACAGTGCCAACCAACGTTAGTGCCTTTACCAACGATGCAGGATATTTAACTTCGTTTACCGAAAGTCAAATCATCTCAATCAGCAACGACACAATATATCTTACTGGTGGCAGCTTTGTGAAACTACCAGCTGGGTTTAGTGGGGATTATAATGATTTAGCTAACCAACCCACAATTCCAACTGTACCTACAAATGTTAGTGCCTTTACCAACGATGCAGGATATTTAACTTCGTTTACCGAAAGTCAAATCATCTCAATCAGCAACGATACAATTTATCTTACAGGTGGCAGCTTTGTGAAATTACCTGCTGGTTTCAGTGGCGATTATAATGATTTAGCTAACCAACCCACAATTCCAACTGTACCTACAAATGTAAGTGCCTTTACCAACGATGCCGGATATTTAACTTCGTTTACCGAAAGTCAAATCATCTCAATCAGCAACGATACAATTTATCTTACAGGTGGCAGCTTTGTGAAATTACCTGCAGGCTTTAGTGGTGACTATAATGATTTAACGAACCAGCCAACCATTCCAACAGTGCCAACCAACGTGAGTGAATTTGTTAATGATGCAGGATATCTGACCACCGAAACCGACACTTCAATGTGGGTCTCGGAAGTAGATATGATATATAATAAAAATGCGGGTTCCGATACCAAACGAATTTTTATTGAAAACGATGGGGATGTAAAGGTTGCAGGAGGCGGAATAAGCATTGGATTTGCCAATGTAGGAACTAACTACCATAGTTTTCCCATGGCTGAAGTTGCTTCGTTTACAGGTAGTGTAGCAATCCCCGACAATAATTGCCCGGGAGGTAGTTGTGGTTCAGCAACATTTACAGAGGCAACAGTCGTAGTCTCTGGCAATAATTTTAATATTGAAAAAGTACAGATAGAAGTAACAATATCACATACTTACGTAAGTGATTTAAGTTTGTGGCTTGTAAGTCCTTCAGGCACAGCAGTTTGTTTGTCGGCAAACAATGGAGGAAACGGACAAAACTATATAAGCACTGTTTTTAGTGATGATGCATCAACATCTATAACGGCAGGTTCGCCTCCTTTTACTGGTAGTTATCGACCACAATCACCACTATCTGTATTAAATGGTGAACCTGTTGACGGAACATGGAGTTTAAGAGTTTGTGATATGGCTACATTTGATGAAGGAACTATTACTTCCTTCAAAGTTTCTGCTCAAAAACAGGATTCGATTACTTCCACGTATCTTATAGGTACAACTGAACCGGGAGCAACAAACCTGATTGTCGAAGGCAATGTTGGTATTGGAACTGCCACTCCGGCGACCAAACTAGATGTTGATGGTGTTATTACTGCCACTGGCGGAAATTCAAATGAATGGAATGCTGCTTATGGCTGGGGTGACCATGCTGCGGCAGGTTATGCAGCCGGCAACCACACCCATGGCAATATTACCACCGATGGCAAAATTGGAACCACAGCCGGTCGCATTATTACAACAGGAACAGGTGGCGTCATGCAAGCTACTGCAGGCACAGCGGCCGGTCAAATGCTCTACTGGAACGGCACTGCTTGGGTAAATGTTGCACCAGGAAGTTCAGGTCAGGTTTTAACAATAATTAATGGTGTACCTACTTGGGGTGGGGTGGCAACAGCTGGAACAGGAGAAGTTCAAAACCCAAAAACAGGGGCAATCTGGATGGACCGCAATTTGGGTGCAACACAAGTGGCAACAAGTAGCACCGATGCTAACTCCTATGGTCATTTATACCAATGGGGGCGTGGCACAGATGGTCATCAAATAAGAACATCGGGCACAATAGCTACATTAAGTAGTACCGACGCTCCTGGGCATGGCAACTTTATAACAATAAACTCAGGAAATTACGACTGGCGCAGCCCGCAAAACGACAACCTTTGGCAGGGAGTAAACGGAACCAACAACCCCTGCCCAAGTGGTTACCGCCTGCCAACAGAAGCAGAATGGGAAGCAGAACGCACAAGCTGGAGCAGCAATAATGCAGCCGGTGCTTTCGGCTCACCGCTTAAATTGCCCATGGCAGGTTTTCGCAGAACAAGCACTGGTGCGCTTGATTATGTGGATTCCTACGGCTTTTATTGGTCAAGTACTGTAGATGGTGATTACTCGCTGTCCTTGTGCTTCTATAGTACCAGTGCCTACATGTTCAGCCCGGACTTCAGAGCGGGCGGAAACTCTGTGCGTTGCATCAAAAATTAGTAATCAAATAAAAAAAAACATTTTATGCTATTCTATCATTATGAACTTTGCATTTTATTAGTAACTCCCATTTGTATGTGATGCAATTAATAAAACGTGCTAAACAACACAAAAATACTTTTCATGCTTTGCATTTGTATAATAATGTTGATTTGAGTAAGGATGTGGCAAGCGTAAAAATAAAAATACTATAATTTATCAGGTGTATAATCATAAAATATTATAATAAATTGTGGTTAGCAATTGTATTTTATTGTATATTTGCAAAATGATTCACAGAGATATAACTAAATCCATATTAGAAGATTGGGACAATAAAAAAGCCATAGTGTTGCTGGGTCCAAGGCAGGTAGGCAAAACTACCCTCATTCAAACTTTAGTGGCACAAAAAAAAGCATTGTGGATAAATGGCGATGATCCACAAACGCGGATTACTTTTGCCAATGCAAATCAAAAGTTTTTGTTGCAAATAGTTGCAGATTATGAAGTGGTAGTTGTTGATGAAGCCCAACGCATTGAAAATATTGGGTTAGTTGTAAAAATGTTGATTGACGCCCGATTGAACAAGCAGTTTATTGTTTCAGGTTCTTCATCCTTAGACTTAGGCAATCAAATAAATGAGCCATTAACAGGCAGAAAATGGGAGCATCAACTATTTCCGTTAAGTTGGAACGAAATAAAAAACCATTATTCTTTTGCTGATTCCATTAGCCGAATAGACGAATTTCTTGTTTATGGGCTTTACCCTGAGGTAGTTACTGAAAATAAAAAACAAAAAGTATTGTTGCAATTGACCGGAAGTTATTTATATCAGGATATCCTGGAACTGGTAAACATCAGAAAGCCTGATTTGCTGATGAAGTTGCTGCATGCTTTAGCTCTTCAGCTGGGAAGCGAAGTCTCTTATAATGAATTGTCAAAAATACTGGGTGTTGATAGAATGACCGTTGTAAACTATATTGATTTGCTTGAAAAAGTATTTGTAATTTTTCGTCTTTACCCATTTTCAAGTAATCAGCGTAATGAGATTACTTCTAAGCCAAAAATCTATTTTTACGATAATGGGATTCGTAATGCAATAATTGGGCAATTTCAGCATTTGCCAGGCAGGCAAGACAAGGGAGAATTGTTTGAGAATTTTTTTATTAGTGAAAAAATGAAATTATTAAATTACACAAAGTTTTACGGTAAAACAAACTATTGGCGTAATACACAACAAGCAGAAATTGATTTTTTAGAAATTATAGAAAATGAAATAACCGCTTATGAAATAAAATATAGCCCTGCAAAAAAAGTAAATTTTTCTAAATCATTTACTCAAAAATACCACCCCAAAAGTACAATTGGAATTAACAAAGATAACTTTTGGGAGTATTTATAAAATTCAGAAAATATGATATCAAAAATAATTCTAATTGTACTATTTGCATTTCTAAGTACAATTTCTAAATCTCAAAATTCATTTTCCATCACTGGCAATTTTCCTCCTTTGGCAGGGCAACAGGTTCGCCTTGTGGGTTTTGACGGTTTTGATGTTTACACCATCGATAGCACAAAGATTACGGAGCAAGGCGTGTTTACATTACAATACAGCGAAAAAGACTATGGTATTGGCTATTTGTCGGCACAGGACAACAAGCCGTTTTTTATCATACTAAGAGGAGAAACAATTAAATTAAAAGGAGAAACTTTTGCCTTTGCTGAAAGCATTGAGATTATTGAAGGGCTTGAAAATCAGCTTTTTGACCAATATGCCATTGAACACCCTCGAAGGGAGCAAGCCCTGAGTGCATGGGATTATCTGGAGAAGATGTATATGCTCGATACACTTTTTGCAAAACACGAAGCTCCCAAACAGTCAATATTAAAAGAAAAACAACGAATTAAAGACGAAGACAATTTGTTTTTGGCATCTCTGTCATCCAATAGTTATGTGAGCTATTATTTGCCACTTCGCAAATTAGTGAGTTCCGTTTCTATCATTGCACAATACCGGACTGAAGAAATTCCTGCTGCCATAGCTGCTTTCAGAGGCATTGACTATACAGATGAGCGTTTATACAAAAGCGGCTTGCTGGCTGATGTTATCGAAAGTCATTTTTGGCTTATTGAGAACAGTGGTCGTTCACTGGATTCCGTTTTTATTGAAATGAAAATTTCAATTGACAAAATGCTTGAAACTCTTGTTTCAGATGAAAAAAAACTTAATGAAATAAGTGAGTATCTTTTTATACTATTGGAAAAACGCAGCTTATTTGAGGCTTCCGAATATCTTGCATTGAAACTGTTAAATGAAACTTCATGTACCATTAACAATGATTTTGCATCTCAGCTGGAAAGTTATCGCGCCATGAAAAAGGGGAATATTGCACCTGATTTTACTTTCGGAAAAGATTATATGTTGCCCGGTTACACATCCACTAAAATACCAAATAAGCTTTCTGATTTGAGAAGTGAATATACCGTGGTGGTATTTGGAGCAAGCTGGTGCCCTCAATGCCCTGAAGAACTGTCGCAAATTGCCCGGTTTTATCCAAAATGGAAAGCACAAAACATTGAGGTTGTGTTTGTTTCACTTGATGAGAATATACATGTTTTCAAAAGTTTTGCAGGTGTTTTTCCGTTTATCAGTGTTTGCGATTATCAGAAATGGGAAAGTCCAATAGTGAAAGCCTATTATGTATTTGCCACTCCAGCCATGTATTTGCTTGATGATAAACGGGAGATTTTGCTTCGTCCAAACTCAGCAGCCCAAATGGATGCCTGGGTGAATTGGTTTTTGATTGATGGAAAAAACTAAAATTGCTGTAAAGGAAAATATAACAGACTATGTGTTTGCAATGAGCAATTTTTAAAGACAAATTGCTGGATTTGGAAAAATATTTACAATTTGAGAATGATTTTTTACCTTTTGAAAACATCTTTCAAATATTAAAAATTACTTTTGAAGCAATGTTGTGTGATTTGCTATAAAAATCTGTTCAGCATTTTAAGTTTCAATCATTTTTAATAATTTAACCAAGAAGTGTATGAAAAAGAATCTTTTGCTTTGTTTGTTAGTGTTTGCATTGACAAATCTCAGCGGGCAAAGCTACTATGTGGTGAATTTTACCGGAACAGGTGCAAATCCTGAAACAGTTTCAGTAGTAAATCAGACACAGGGAACAAGTGTCAGCATGCAGGGAAGTGACATTCTTCATCTGATACTTTCGGGAACAAGTATTAACGAATCAGAAACAGGAAATCAGTACTTGAAGATATATCCAAATCCTATGGATGAGATGTGTTATTTTGAATTTTTCAACTCAACTCATGGGCTTGTTTCCATTCATCTATTCAGTGCAGAAGGCAGACTGATTCATAACTTTAGCAGAGAATTGGCCTCAGGAAGTCATGGATTTCAGTTGTCAGGATTACAAGCCGGCATTTATTTTTTAAATATTCATACAGAAAAAGAAAATTTCTCCGGTCGTTTTGTTTCAACAAGCAAATCTAATTACAGCTTTGCATTAACTCATATCAGTGAAACGCCAATAAGAAGAGGAAGCGATGCAGGCTCAGATAATTTTTTGAAAAGGGACCAGACGCACAACAAGGGAACAAAGGCTATTGTTGAGATGAATTTCGCCACAGGAGATCAACTCAGGTTTATAGGAATGGCAAGTGGATATGCAAACGACACTGTATATGCTTCGCCCACAGGCAACCAGACTATTAATTTTATCTTTGTTGAGCAATTTGTATGCGGAGTATCCAATGTGACATTTAATTACAACGGAGTTCAGGTAACATATGGAACTGTGTTAAGTTTAAATGGACGCTGCTGGCTCGATCGTAATCTTGGTGCTTCTCAGGTAGCAACAAGCAGTTCAGATGTGTCTGCATTTGGAGATCTTTTTCAGTGGGGAAGATTAGCCGATGGTCATCAGGCAAGAACTTCGGGAACAACAACAAATGTAAGTAACAGTGATGTTCCCGGACATGGAAATTTTATATTGGCTAATTCAGTAGATCCGAATTTGGATTGGCGCAGCCCTCAAAACGATAATCTATGGCAGGGTGTGAGTGGAATCAATAATCCATGTCCAGTTGGATGGCGTTTGCCAGCCGATTCCGAATGGCAAGCAGAATTATCAAGTTGGAGCAGTAGCAATAGCGCAGGGGCTTATGCATCTCCATTGAAATTACCTGCTGCAGGTTTAAGAGAAACATTTGGTGACCTCGATACATATGTGAATGCTTATTGGGGAAGTACTCCAAAATATACTATTTATGGGTTAATAGGTTCAAGTGCAATAGCTTTTGATGATGATGATGGATTTATGGGTATTGCCTACAGATCGACAGGGTTTCCTGTCAGATGTATTAAGGAGTGTCCGGAACCATTACCTGATCAGCCATCAGCAATTAACGGTAACAGCAGTACTTGTGAAGGAACCACGGGTCTCACATATTCAGTAACAAATGAATCAGGAGTCACATATACATGGACTGTACCATCTGGCTGGTCAATCACTTCAGGTCAGGGAACAAACAGTATTATTGTAACGGCAGGTAGCTCATCAGGAAATATTGAAGTAACGCCATCAAACAGCTGTGGTAGTGGTACATCAAGAACTTTGGCAGTTACAACTCAAAGTGTTCCGGCGCAGCCTTCTACAATAAGCGGCAGTTCAATCCCATGTTCTGGATCTGCAGGAAATAACTATTCAGTAACCAATGTTTCAGGAGTTAATTACTCATGGACAGTGCCATCTGGATGGACAATCACATCTGGTCATGGAACATATAGCATTAATGTTACTGCTGGCACAACACCAGGAGATATAACGGCCACTCCATCAAACAGTTGTGGAAGTGGTCCCATTCGCACTTTGTCAGTTTCATCTCAGACAGCTCCTGCCCCAACATCATCAATAAGTGGGGATAACAACCCGTGTTCAGGTACCACAGGATTAATATATTCAGTAACAAATGTTTCAGGAGTTACATACAATTGGGTAGTTCCATCTGGCTGGGCAATTACATCAGGTCAGGGAACTAATAGCATTACTGTTACATCAGGTAGCACATCAGGAAGCATTGTTGTTACTCCATCAAATATTTGCGGAAGTGGTGTTGGTACGAATAAGAATGTTTCATTTCAATCTATTCCTTCCCAGCCCTCAGCAATAAGTGGTAATTCTACTCCATGCTCAGGCTCCGCAGGACTAACCTATTCTGTAACAAATGTATCAGGTGTATCATATGCATGGACAGTGCCATCTGGCTGGACAATCACATCTGGTCAGGGAACAAACAGCATTACAGTAACGGCAGGTACCAGCTCAGGAAATATTGCAGTAACACCATCAAACAGTTGTGGTGGTGGAACTTCAAGAAGTTTGAGTGTTTCAACACAATCTGTTCCTGCACAACCATCAACCATTAGTGGCAATTCAAGTCCATGTTCAGGAACCACAGGACTGGCCTATTCAGTAACAAATGTCACAGGAGTTACTT
>CAZGIW010000036.1:15394-25244 GCA_964526285.1 uncultured Bacteroidales bacterium
GTTCCATCTGGCTGGACAATTACATCAGGTCAGGGGACAAACAGCATTACAGTAAGTGCTGGCAGCTCATCAGGAAGTATAGTTGTTACACCATCAAACGGATGCGGTAACGGAACTGTCAGAAGTTTGACTATTTCAACTCTAAGTTTACCCTCTCAGCCTTCAACAATAAGTGGCAATAATAATCCTTGTTCAGGAACCACAGGACTGGCCTATTCAGTAACAAATGTCACAGGAGTTACTTACAACTGGACAGTTCCATCTGGCTGGACAATTACATCAGGTCAGGGGACAAACAGCATTACAGTAACGGCAGGCACCAGCTCAGGAAACATTGCAGTAACACCATCAAACACTTGCGGCAGTGGAACTTTACGTTCTTTGGCTGTTTCTGCAAAGAGCGTTCCTGCACAACCAAGTACAATCAATGGAGAAATTTTTCCCTGTGAAGGTGCAACAGGTTTGGTTTATTCAGTGACAAATGTATCGGGAGTTACATACACATGGACAGTTCCAACGAGCTGGACAATCACATCAGGACAGGGGACAAACAGTATTACAGTGAATGCAAATTCCTCTGGTAATATTGTTTTAACTCCATCAAACAATTGTGGCAACGGTCCCACACGTATGATTTCAATAACAACGCAAACAGCACCTGCACAGCCGAGTACAATTAGCGGCAATACCAATCCTTGTGGTGGTGCATCAGGTCTCACTTATTCCGTGACAAACGTAACTGGAGTGAACTATGCCTGGACAGTTCCATCAGGCTGGACAATAACATCTGGGCAGGGAACAAATTCAATAACGGTGAAAGCAGGCACTACATCTGGATATATAGTTGTTACACCCTCAAACAGTTGTGGCAACGGATCTTTACGTAATTTGGCTGTAGGTGCACAAACTGTGACATTCACTTACAAGGGAAGTTCTGTTACTTACGGAACTATAACCGGAGCAAATGGCAGATGTTGGCTCAACCGCAACCTGGGAGCAACACAAGTGGCTACAAGTTCAACGGATGTGAATTCTTATGGAGATATATTTCAATGGGGACGTGCTGATGATGGTCATCAAACACGTACATCTCCGGTTTGGGCATTGTTAAGTAGCGGAGATTCTCCAGGACATAACTTTTTCATTACACCTGCAAGCACTCCATATGATTGGCGATCACCACAAAACAATAATCTTTGGCAGGGAATTATAGGAACAAACAATCCTTGTCCCTCGGGATGGCGATTGCCAACAGAAGCAGAATGGGATACAGAACGTTTAAGCTGGAGCAACAATAACGCAGCAGGTGCTTTTGCCTCGCCTTTAAAATTGCCCGTTGCCGGCAGCCGCGATTACACCAATGGCTCACTCTACAATGTTGGGCACAGTGGCTACTATTGGTCGAGCACAATTACCGGTGTTGCTTCAAGGTACTTAATGTTTTACAGTACTAATGCCATTATTGGAAGTAATTACCGTGCATACGGAAGTTCTGTACGTTGCATCAAAAATTAATTTACAAAAATTAATATTTAACATAGTCGTTGGTTTAATGTAAACTAATGACTATGTTAAATAATATATTTTATTTATTTAAGAGTAGCATATTTTTTTATGTTATTTGTTAAAATTTTATATTTTCGCAAATAAAATTATGTTATCACTGAAGACAGTTGCTTTGGTATCTCCAATGTTTGTTTGCGGGATGTACATTATTTTCTTCTATAAGAATTTTTTTAAAGAAAATAAAGCAAAATCAATGCTTTTATTTCTCGTGTTAACTGGATTCGTTTTTTCATTTACAATAGCTGTAAACCAAACAGGACAATACCTGTTTTATTCTTATCTTGCTCCATTATACTATTCATGCTTGCTTTTGCTTGCTCCTTTTTTCTATTTGTATATTAAACACCTTATTACTGAATGGAAATCATTAAAGAGTAATGTTTTTCATTTTATTCCTGCCATTTTGTTTTTTGTTGTTTCTATCATGGTTTTTGGTTTTCTGAACAATGATGAGAGAGTTTTTTATATGACAGAACTCAACAAAGGAACATTGGATTATTCAGGGATATACTTATTCCTGCATTACATTTTCATTGCCAATAAGTTTGTGTTTTCTTTGCAGATTATAGTCTATTTCATTCTAATAAGAAGGCAGTTAAGGTACAATAAAGAGTTATTAAATACTTTGTTTTCATCAAAGTCAAGATATCAGCTGAATTGGCTACATGTTTTCAGTTTTGTTTTTCTCATCGGAGGGTTAAATGGTCTCATAATTAACTTGATGCCAACTGAAATGGTTAATATGGAAAGCAATAATCTGTCTGTGAGTTTAATCGCATTTTCATTGTTTTTTATAATCATCGAAAAAATTGGAAATTGGCAGGAATCCCTGAGTGAGACTATTGCTCAAAAAGATATTGAAATTTCATCCGGGCTCACAGAAAAAACTACTTCATTGAGTAAATTAATTAAACAAATTGATATATATTTAACTGATAAAGAGGCTTATAAAAATCCTGATCTGGATATTTGGCATTTAGCAAAAGCTGTTTTTTCAAACAGAACATATGTTTCAAAAGCGATTAATTCTGAAAGAGGTATGAGTTTTAATACTTACATAAACAAAATTCGCATAGAACAGTTGTTGAAAAGATTAAACGTAATGGAAAGTTCTGATATTAATCTGCAATCTTTGATTTCTGAGCATGGATTTAACTCCCAATCAACATTTTACAGGTGTTTTAGGCTTTATACAGGAAAAACTCCTAATGAATTTATTTTAACAATAAAAAAGTCTGCAGATTTAAACAAATGATTCTTATACTTTTTTGTAATAAACTTCAAGTTTATACTTTTATCTAATTTTGCATTTTTCAATACATTAAAAGATCATGTCAGCCAAAACTAATATTCTTGTCATTTATACCGGTGGCACCATTGGAATGGTGAAAAATCCAAAAACAGGAGCATTGAGCCCCATAGATTTTGATTCACTCTACAGCTTGCTGCCGGTTCTAGAAAATTATGATTATCACATTGATCATATATCTTTTAGTCCTTTGGTTGATTCATCAGATATGAAACCCGACTTTTGGATTCGTCTAGCAGCAATTATCGGTGAAAATTATGAAAACTATGATGGTTTTGTGGTTTTGCATGGTTCTGACACCATGGCATATTCTGCCTCTGTGCTGAGTTTTTTACTTGAAAATCTAAATAAACCTGTGGTTTTCACGGGTTCGCAGCTTCCACTTGGCGTTATTCGTACTGATGGGCGTGAAAACTTTATCAATGCCATTGAAATAGCAGCTTATCAAGTTGACGAAACTTCTCTTGTTCCTGAGGTTACTGTGTTTTTTGAAAACAAACTATTCAGAGGCAACAGGGTTTCCAAATTCAATGCTGAAAATTTTCAGGCGTTTATCTCAGGTAATTATCCACCGCTGGCCGAAGCAGGAGTAGAGATACATTACAACCGTCACCTGATTATGAAACCGAATTTTAAAAAACTCAAAGTTCACCAGAATCTTGATAGTAATGTCACTATTTTGAAACTTTTTCCAGGAATATCACAAAATGCAGTGGATTCAATACTCAATACAAAGGGACTGAAAGCAGTAATTTTGGAAACTTTTGGCTCCGGAAATGCTCCCACAGATTCAGGGTTTATCAAATTGCTTGAAAAGGCAGTTGAAGGAGATATCATTATTTATAATGTAACACAATGTAAAGGTGGTCATGTTGAAATGGGAAAATATGCAACCAGTGCATCACTTCATAAAATTGGAGTTATTTCAGGGCATGATATCACCACTGAAGCAGCCATGGCAAAACTGATGTTTCTGCTTGGGCAAAATTTACCTTTAGACAAACTGAAAGAACAACTGCAAAAACCCATGAGAGGAGAGATGAGTTTGTAGGGGGATGTATGAGAGGGGTATTCAAAGAATAGAAAATAGAAAATAGCAAATAGAAAATAGCAAATAGCACTTCGATGCGCTTCGCTTACTCAGTGTAAAAAAATATTAATGTTGAGTTTATGCACGCAAAATTCGTAAGTTCGTACTTCGCTGATTAGTCCCGATTTATTACGATGTGAGAAAATAGAAGATAGATAGATGTAAGTGATTAATTTGCAGTTACTTAATCATTAGACATTAATCATTAAACATTAATCATTTTTCTGATCTGGTTTTCTCCTGATTTTTGGATTGCTTACAGGGGGTTCGGTTTTTTCCTTAGCAACAAGTTCGTCAATTTTAACTGGTGGTTTTTCTGTTTTAACCGGTGGTTTTACAGCAGTTTCCTTTGATTTTGCAAGATATTCGGGAAGGCTCAATCCTGCCTGATCAAACAGTTCGTGAAGTGGAGGTACAGCTTTCATTAGGCCAGACACAAAATTGGCAGTTGAAGTTTTGCCACCGTCCTCACCGCCGCCTGATTGGTTGTCCCAAACAGTGATTTTGTCAATTTTGATGTGTTTAATAGCTTCAACCTGTGTTCTGACAAGCTCAGGAAGTTTTTCAATAAGCAGAAGCTGGAATGCTTTGTTTGCATCATTGCCGGCTGCTTTCACCACCTGGTCATACCCTTCGGCCTGTTTAGTAAGAATTTCATACAAGCCTTTTGCTTCAGCTTCCATTTTGGCAAAAATGGCATCTGCCTCACCACGTGCTTGTTCACGAGTCCTTTCTGCAATAGCCTGGGCATCAATAATTTGTCTTTGCTTTTCTATCTCTGCTGGTACAATTACATTTGCAAGTTGCGTTGATTTTTCACGCTCTGCACGTGCAATTTCAGCTTTTTTCTCAGCTGCGTATGATTCTTCAAGTGCTTTTGCCGTTTGAACTTTTTCAGCAGTTATGGCAAGTCTTAGGGCTTCAGCTTCTTTTTCTCTTCTGAGGGCTTCAGAATTGGCAATGGTAATTTTTGCAGTATTTTCACCTTCCACAGCAGTTGCATTTGCCTGAGATGTTTCAACACGGGTTTCTCTGTCTGCTTCTGCTTTTCCGATAGCTTCATCTTTCACAGCAATGGCAATCTGAATTTCCCTGTCTCTCATTGTATTTGCAATCTTGATATCTCTGTCACGCTGGGCTTCAGCAATTTGTATATCTTTGTCTCTGTCGGCCTCTGCTTTACCACCTTCTCCAAGTTTTTCCTGAATAGCAACACTCACGATTGCTTCATTAATTGCCTTTGCCGCAGCTTCTTTTCCCAAAGCTTCAATATAGCCAGATTCATCACGAATATCAGTAACATTGACGTTGATGAGTCTTAATCCGATTTTCTTCAGTTCAGCCTCCACATTGGTTGAAATATTGGCTAGAAATGTATCACGGTCTGTGTTGATTTCTTCAATGGTCATAGTTGCAATTACGAGACGTAGTTGTCCAAACAGAATGTCTTTTGATAATTCCTGAATTTGTTCAACGGTTAATCCCAATAACCTTTCAGCTGCATTGTACATGTTTTCGGGTTCGGTAGAGATTGCAACCGTAAAGCGGCAGGGCACGTCAACACGTATGTTTTGCCTACTCAGTGCATTGGTTAGGTTGGCTTCAATGGAAAATGGCTTCAAATCCAGAAATGCATATCCTTGCACCACTGGCCAAATAAAGGCACCTCCTCCGTGAATACATTTTGATGATGCCTGTTTAGTTGCTCCACTTTTGGTTTTTGTTCTACCATAAACAACAAGAATTTTGTCAGAAGGACACCTTTTGTATCTCGACAACAATGTGACAGTTGTAATAAACAATACAACCGCAATAACCAGAATCAGAAACATTTCATTCATAGTATTATAGTTTTTCTACTTTTAAAATATTATCATTAATAACATCTATTACTTTTACAAGAGAGCCTGTTGGCAATGTTTCGCCATCTGTAACGGCTTCAACTTCTCTGAGGGTTTCGTTGACTTTTACATGCACTTTGCCCTTTCCTTTGTTTTCTCCGGGAATAATTAAATAAACTGTTGCAGTTTCTCCAATGGCACTTGAAATTTGCATAGTGTTATCCTGCGCAAGTTTCATGATTTGTTTGATAATGAAGAAAAACATGACCAACATTCCTGTACCAATAATCAAAGCAATAATTGTGAGTAGAAATTTGCTTTGCACTTTATCAAAAAAGGCAATACCACCCCAGCTGAAACCGATGAGAAAGTTGATGAGATTACGGAATGAAAATAATTGAAAGGGCATGTCCCCGCCATCAAAATCACCGTCAAAATCCACATCTGCACCATCTGAAGCGTCCATTCCAATCAAAGTCAAAATCAACTGAATGATGAATATCAGTGACACAGGTATTGCAATGAACCACAATGCTTTAAGGTAGGGGTCCATATTGGCGAAAAAATCCATCATAATTTTTTTATTTTTGGCTCAACAAATTTATAGATAAATTATTTGCAAAATACATTAAAGTAAAAAAAGTTTTATTAATAGTTTGGTTTTATTTATTAGCAAATTTAAAAATAAAAGTGCCATTGTGATTTTTTAGACTTATATTTGCAAAATAGAATTAAAGGAATTTGATGAAGAACTTAATTATTGGAAACCTTATAGCAAAGTTTCCGATTATACAGGGTGGTATGGGTGTAGGAGTTTCTCTGGCAGGACTTGCAGCCTCAGTTGCAAACCAGGGAGGAATTGGAGTAATTTCACTTGCAGGTGTCGGATTGTTTGAGCATGACTCAACTACCAATTTTGTTGAAGCAACAAAAAGAGCAATCATAAAGCAAATTCAAAAAGCCAGGGAGAATTCAAATGGCATTTTGGGTGTAAATATTATGACAGTGATTACTGATTATGCTGAAATTGTCAAAACAGCCATTGCAGAAAAAGTGGATATAATATTTGCAGGAGCAGGTTTGCCATTGGATTTACCGGCTTATCTGAACAGTGACAGCGCAACCAAACTTGTGCCTATTGTATCTTCGGCCAGAACTGCAGAAATTATCTGCAACAAATGGCAAAACACATATAATTATCTTCCCGACGCTATAGTTGTGGAAGGACCTGAAGCAGGAGGTCATCTTGGCTTTAAACCTGAACAGATTCATAACGAAAAATTTGCCCTTGAACACCTTTATGCAAGTGTGCAGGAAACAGTTAGTAAATTTGAACAAAAGTATAACAAACATATCCCTGTTATTGTAGGTGGTGGAATTTATTCAGGAGAGGATGTTTACAAATTCCTGAAAATGGGTGCGGCAGGTGTTCAGATGGGAACACGCTTTGTCACAACTCACGAATGTGATGCATCTGACGAATTTAAGCAAATGTATATTAATGCCAATATTGAAGACATTGGCATAATTCAAAGTCCTGTGGGACTGCCAGGTCGAGCAGTGAATAATGATTTTCTTGAAAAAGTAAAAAATGGACAGAAGCATCCCATTAATTGTCACTATCATTGCTTAAAAACCTGTGATTATCACACTGCACCGTATTGTATTTTACATGCACTACTTAATGCTGCACGAGGAAAGATGAATAGTGGTTTTGCATTTTGCGGCTCATCAGCTTATAAGACAAAGGAAATTTGCTCTGTTGAAGAACTTTTTGCTCAGTTAATTCAAGAGTATAATGAGGCTGAAAGAAAAGACCTTGCAAATTAAACTCAAATCAATCAGTCTCATCCATTGTTAGTGACACAAGGTTGTATTGCCATATGAAATAAGCCCTGAAAGATTTCTCTGTGGTTTTATAATATCCTGTGAATACACCAGTTGACAAAGCTAATTAGCTAACAAAACACTACAATGCTCAACAGTATCCTTTTCTTATTCCTCTTTATCAGTTTCGTCCAATGGTTCTGTTGCTGAATCCTGCACTTCAGGCTTTATATCATTCTTCACTTCTTTGTGCAACCTGACATAAATTGCAGCAATACCCTTTTGTCCTTTTTCTGTTTTGTAGCTCACAAGATTCCCTTCTTTTACTGATTCCAGAACATTGTTTACGTGCATAAATACACTTTGTCCGTTTTGAGAATCCTTTATAAATCCATAGCCCTTTGCCTCATTAAAAAATGTAACTGTTCCAATACGTGGTGCATCAGGATCAACAGCTTCTTGTCTGGTTATGCTGATAACAATACTGTCTTTATCAACTTCTTTTCTTTTTTTTGTTGGATCTGGTGGGGTAGAAGATATGTTCCCAAATTCATCCACATAGGCAATCATATCGTCAAAACTGTTTGAATCCGGATTTTCCTTCCGCTCAATTCGTTTTTTTTCTTTATCTTTTCTCTTCTTCTCTTTTTTGTTTCTGACTTCTTTCTTTCCGAATGATTCTCTTGGTTTTGACATAAATACAATATTGGTTTTTACTGATTACTATTTTATATCAGAAATGTTCTGATACTCAGATAAAATCTAAAAATTGTCTCTTTGGTTTTAAAAAATGAAAAACCGACTTTCCCGAATTTTATCTATACATTTCGGAAAAGTTAACTCTTTGGGATTAAGTCCCTTTAACCGATTTGCTTTGCAAATGTACTACTTTTTTTGATGAATAAAGGATTTAATTTTGTAAAGGATTTCAATTGTTGTTGTTTTTTGGTTATTTTTGAAAAAAAAAACATGCAGAAAAAAGTACCGGTTACAGTAATTACAGGATTCCTTGGTTCAGGCAAAACGACTCTTTTAAATAATTTTGTTAAAAAATATCAGGATACAAAATTTGCAGTAATTGAGAATGAATTTGGTGAGATTGGTATTGATAGCCAGTTGATTAGCGGAGATATTTCTGGTATTTTTGAACTTGCCAATGGATGTATCTGCTGCACTCTGAATGATGACTTCTACATCACTTTGAGTAACTTAATTGAAAGTCAGTTTAGTTTTAATCACTTACTTGTTGAAACCACAGGAATTGCAGATCCACTCAGCGTTATCAGACTTTTTCTGTCCAATGAGGAAATTCAGGAACATTTTAAAATTGATAGTGTGATTTGTGTTGCCGATGTGTCTATTCTTGAGGAATTGATTGAAGAAATGCCCGAAATAAGAAGACAAATTGCTGTTTCGGATACCATTTTACTCAATAAAGCCGACCTAACTTCAAAAGCTTATGTTGATGAAGCATTGAAAATTCTGAACTCCGTAAATCCTTTGGCTGCAAAACACACAACGGCATTTGCCTCTATTCATGACCTAAACCTGCTCAATACGGATAGTTATTCTGCTCGTGCCACTGAACAATCTCTCAAAACTGTTTTTTCTCTGAATACTAAACAAAACCACAATAAGTTAATTTTCAAAAAGCCATTAAATCTGGAAAAACATACAGATTTTTCATCTGAAGCTTTCATCATTGATACTCCATTCAGATTTGAAGCATTTGCTTTGTGGATGAAAAATTATTTATATTTTAATGAACGCACAGTTTTAAGAGCAAAGGGGGTGCTGGCATTTAGTGGCAAACAAAAAAAACACATTTTTCATGCAGTGATTGGCTCATACATTCTTGAAGAAGGTGAAGAATGGGGAGAAGAACCGCACCAAAGTAAGCTTGTTTTTATTGGTCGTCATCTGGATAGAGAAGAAATTGAAGAAGGGTTGATGCAGCTGGTTGATTAAGGCTGAGGCTGAGGCATGGAAAAGACCAAAAGAACAATTGAACAGTAGAATCCCGAAAAATTGATATTTATTGCCTAAACTTCTCTTTCAGCTAATACATACACTCAGCAATAAATTAAATTTTTCGGGTCAATGGAACTGATAATTGAGATTGTTTTTGATCTTAGTTCGCAAATTTACAAAAATCGCATCAGCGCTTAAATCGCTAAAGTCGCTGCCTCGCTTAAGTCGCTAAAGTCGCTGCCTCGC
>CAZGIW010000036.1:25344-36552 GCA_964526285.1 uncultured Bacteroidales bacterium
TAAGTCGCTAAAGTCGCTGCCTCGCTTAAGTCGCTAAAGTCGCTGCCTCGCTTAAATCGCTAAAGTCGCTGCCTCGCTTAAGTCGCTAAAGTCGCTGCCTCGCTTAAGTCGCTAAAGTCGCTGCCTCGCTTAAATCGCTAAAGTCGCTGCCTCGCTTAAGTCGCTAAAGTCGCTGCCTCGCTTAAGTCGCTAAAGTCGCTCAAGTCGCTCACGTCTCTCATCCACCGTCTTTGTCCTTCGGAATTCACCAAAGGTGAATCAAGGTGGAGCTCAATTCTCTATATACTTGTGGATTTTTTCTATATTTGTTGTCTCATTTGTTTAAAATTTTAAAATTATGAAACTCAATAAAACACTCATTTTACTATCTCTTACATTGTTCAGCTTTTGCAAGTCAACACAAAATAGTGCTGAGGCTTCTGCCAACAATGTGACTCAATCAGAAACAGCACAAGCAAACTCAAACATCCAGGACAATATGAAACACGAAACAGATCCCCCAAGTTCACTTCAACAAGGAATGACAGACTTTGCATTTAGGTTTTTCAAACAGCAAAGTGAAGAAAATCATATGGAAAGCTTTTGTGTTTCACCTGTATCTCTGGAGGTTGCCCTGGGGATGGCCTATGTGGGGGCCAAAACTGAAACTGCAATTGAAATGAGCCATGTGCTGGGTTTTCCATTGTCAACTGAAGATTTTCTTGCTCAGATGACTGAATATTACACAATGCTTAAACAACTGGAACTAACCGATAGCATAGAATTCTCAGTAGCAAACAGAGTATTTCTTGAAAAATCATACCTTTTGCTTGATTCATATACATCTGCTATGAAAAATGCTTTCGGTGGTGAGTTTGAGCAAATGGATTTTCTTTCAAAAACACGTGAAGCAGAACAAAAAATCAATCAGTGGGTTGAAGAAGTAACCCGAAATAGAATCAAACAGCTGATTCGTCCTGGTTTGCTCGATGCATCAACAGTTATGGTGCTTGTGAATGCCATTTATTTTAAGGCCGACTGGAAGTATGCGTTTGATGAAAAATCAACACTTGAAATGCCCTTCTATTCAGGTGAGAGAGGAAAAGTGGACAGGTTTTTTATGAGAGGCAAAATGGACAGAGTGAAATACTTAAAGTATAAAGACTATCAGATTCTTGAACTACCATATGTAGGTGAAGCTTTTTCATTGATGGTTGTTCTTCCCGGCCAGTCCTCAGCCTCTGATATTCATACCCGTATTCTTACAGCAGAAGAATATGCAGAAGTGAATGAAAGATTGCTTACACGTGATGTGTATGTTGAACTTCCAAAATTTAAAATTGAATCTTCATTCGAACTTGCAAACATTTTGGCTGCAATGGGAATGCCTCTTGCATTTTCAAATATGGCTGATTTTTCAGGAATCGGAGGGAGAAAAGATTTAAAGATAAGCAAAGTTATTCAGAAAGTGTTTTTTGAAATTACTGAAAAAGGCTCTGAAGCTGCTGCAGCAACTGCAGTTGTGATGACAAGAACCTCATCAGCGATTAAAAAACCTGAAGAAGAAATCAAATTTATCGCCAATCGTCCATTCATTTTTGTACTTAAGGAAAACAAAACACATAGTCCGCTTTTTATAGGTCAATATACCGGAAGAGATTAGGGGGTGACACAAAAGGCAAAAGATAGAAGATAGAAAATATAAAATATTAAATATCCCATCGGGATCACGATGTGAGAAAAATTGGATTTGTGAGTTAATGAATTGGTTAATAGGTAATTAGTAAAATTAGAATATTTGTATTTAGTAGAGCAGATTAGTAGTAAAGACAGAAGACAAAAGAAAGCCATTATTATATATACGCTAAACCCAGGAATATTCTAATTATTTTCTATTTTCAATAATATCGGGCATTTATTATAATGTATAGTTTATAGAAGTATAAAGGGATAGTAATGTATATAGGCTGAGGAATTCTGAATACATAAGTGAACGTAAGTTTTTTTTTATAGATTTTCAGCAAATACTTCAATCACATTCTTCTCTTATCCGGATTATTTTCATTATATTTGCAGGTTCATATTAGAATCAGAAAAATGAAAATCAGCAGTTTCTCACTTATATTATCTTTAATTTTCCTCAAAGGATTATTTGCTCAGGATACCATCAGAGTGATGCATTACAACCTTCTTTATTACGGAGTTAATAATTCCTGGTGTAATCAAACAAACAATAATATTCAGTTGAAAAACGCTTCATTGAGGACAATTATTGACTATGTTCAGCCTGATATTTTTACTGTTAATGAAATTAGCAGCAGTGTGGCCTATCATGATATGATACTTGATTCAGTATTTAACATCAACGGGGTAACAAAATACCAAAGGGGTGTTTTAACCAATTATTCATCAACCTCAATTGTGAATCAGTTGTATTATGATTCTGAAAAGTTTGCAATTGCAAACCAGTATGCACTTGTTGGTGGCGACCGTGATATTAATGTATATAAAATGTATTACAAATCACCTGAGCTTGGATGGTCAACAGATACTGTATTTATTACTTTTATAGTTGCACATCTGGCCTCTGGTTCATATTCTCAGGATATTCAGGACAGAGATGATGAAGTGGCAATTGTGATGAATCATATGGGCACATTACCTAGTCCAAACAATTATGTTTTTCAGGGTGATTTCAACTTTTATACATCCTCTGAAGGTGGTTTTCAGAGAATTATAAATAATTCAAATGCAAACATTCGTTTCTTTGATCCTCCCAATAAAGTTGGTGCCTGGTCAGATAATTCCACCTATGCTGAATATCACACACAATCAACTCATACAACAGGCGATTGCTTCATCGGTGGAGGATTAGATGACCGTTTTGATTTTATTATGACCAGCTTGCCGATTATTATGGATTCCTACAAAGTGAAATATGTTCCAAACTCATACACCACTCCCGGACAGGATGGACAAAGGCTAAATCAGTCTCTTATTGATTCTCCAACCAATACTTCAGCCCCAGGCGAAGTGATTCAGGCTTTATACAATATGTCAGACCACCTGCCTGTATATCTGGATTTGAGAATTGATCAGATTCCGGCAAATATAACTGAAAGTTTTCAAACTCAGTTTTCAATGATTGCAGAAAATCCTGTTGATCAGATTATCAGACTGCACTTTTTTCTGAAAGGACATGAGGATGTCATAGTGAGCTTGTTTGATCTTACTGGCAGGAATATGTTTTCTGATAACTTCCGTATTCATCAGTATGATAATATTGTTGAAATTCAAGCAGGATGGTTAGCTCAGGGAGTCTATGTATTACATGTATCAAATGGAAAAAGTTTTCAGCAATCAGTGAAAGTGCTCAAACTCTGATTTAATTTTTTGTTTTCAATGCCAGCATTCCGCATGCTGCATCTATGTCCTGCCCTCTGGATTTTCTTATTGTCACTGTGAATCCCTTCTGCTTCAGAGCATTCTGAAATTTTTCCATTTCATTTCTGTCAGGACTTTGCATATGAAACCCATCCACACTGTGATAAGCCATCAGATTTATTTTGCATGGAATTCCATCCAGAATCCTGGTCAATTCTTCCACATGCTTTTCTGAATGATTGAAGTCTTTAAAAACAATGTACTCAAAAGAAACGGTGCGCGATGAACCGACAGTGTAAGGTCTGATAAGATACAACACTTCCTCAATAGGATATTTGTTTTCCACTGGCATGATTTGTTTACGTTCATCATGAAAAGGGGTGTGCATGCTAATGGCAAGTTCGCAGGGAAACAATTGAAGAAAATCTTTCAGTTGCGGAATAATACCAACTGTTGATAATGTAATCCGCCTTTTACTCATTCCAACAAGTTTCTCTGCTGTTAGTATTTCTATGGCTGTTTTTACATTGTCCCAGTTTAGCAATGGCTCGCCCATGCCCATTATAACAATGTTGGTGATTTTTTCAAATTCAGGAAGAAACAAAACCTGACTGATAATTTCTCCGGTTGTAAGATTTATTCCCAGTCCCATTTTGCCAGTACCGCAAAACTCACAATTAAGCAAACAGCCCGCCTGAGTCGAAATACAAACTGTGGCCCGTTCACCGTCGGGAATAAATACTGCCTCCACAAAATGACTGTGCGATACAGGAAACAAATATTTTATGGTGCCATCCTCTGAAACGGATGAATTTGAAGGTTGTGAAGTGGAAATGCAGTATTTGTGAGTCATCAGCTCTCTGTTTTTAACGGAAATGTTACTCATCAGAGAAAAGTCTGTAACACGCTTTTTATACATCCATTCTGCCAGCTGTCCTGCTGCATATTTGGGAAATCCCTCAGCAAAACATACTTCTTCAAGCTGTTTTACACTCAATCCGAATAAATTAATTAGATCTGCCATTTTTTTATGTAAAACACAAAATTACAACTATTTCATGGCTTGAGATGTACATAAAAAAACCTGACCAAAATATGATCAGGCTTAGTGGAGCATATCGGACTCGAACCGATCACCTTTAGACTGCCAGTCTAACGCTCTAGCCAGATGAGCTAATGCCCCTTGATTTGAGTTTGCAAATATATAGATTTTTTTCTTTTTATTAACTATTAAAAACTTTAACCAATATTTAACATTAGAATCAGTCTAAATAAGAATAAATGATGTAATTTTGTAGCATAAACAATTTTAAACATATTGCCATGAAAGCAAAAATAATATTTCTATCAATTTTATTAATGAGTATTTCACTCATTACACTGGCTGAAGAACCAGTCACTTCAAAAGCACTTACCAACAATAATGTTGAATTCAAGAAAAGCAATTTCAGGGGGGAGGATCAGGCATATGCAATTGCCATACAGGAGTTGAATATGGGAGAACAGTATTTTCGTATGGGCAACTGGATGATGGCCAGTGCAATTCCCCACTATCTCAATGCCTGGGAATTTAATCCCAACAATGCAGATTTGAATTTCAAGCTTGGAATTGCATATCTTGAAACTTATGACAAACCCAATGCTGTTTACTTTTTAGAAAGGGCATTACTGCTTGAGCCGGATGCTTATGATGAAATTCATTTCCTGCTTGGGCAAGCCTATCATTTTGATCATCAGTTTGATGCTGCCATAAATTCATATTTTACATTTCTGGAAAATGCACCAACAAGAATACTGGATCAGTATTTTGATGAAGTTCAGAAAAAAATCAGTGAAGCGCGCTATGCAAAGCAACTGGTAGCCAATCCTGTCAATGTGAAAATTCATCCATTGAGCACAAATGTGAATTCAGTTTATCCTGATTACTGTCCGGTGATTACTCCCGATGGTGATTATATGGTATTCACTGCTCGCCGTTCCAGCACCAGGGGCGGTGAACGTGATGTGAATGATTTTAAATACAATGAAGATATTTTTGAAGCCCGCAGGGTGGATGGAGTATGGCAACCTGCACAAAATGCTGATTTAAATTTCAACAGTAAATCTCATGATGCCACTGTGGGGATATCATCAGATGGTATGCGCATGCTCATCTACAAAGGAGAAAAAGGTGGTGATATATGGGAAAGTGTGAAAGTGAACGAACAATGGCAGGAACCATATAAACTCAACAACAATATCAATTCAAAATATCAGGAAACATCGGCTTCATATTCTCCTGATGGTAAGCTTTTATATTTTGTAAGTGATCGTCCTGACGGTATTGGCGGAAAGGATATTTATGTTTCTGAACTTCAAAAAAACGGACTTTGGGGCAAAGCAGTTAATCTGGGGGAGAGAGTGAATACTCCTTATGATGAAGAAGCAGTGTTTATCGCAGCTGATGGTAAAACCATGTATTTCAGCTCAAAAGGTCATCAGACCATGGGAGGATATGATATATTCAAATCAGAGCTTGTGGATGGAAACTGGTCAAAACCAGTCAATTTGGGATATCCAATCAATACAGCAGATGATGATATCTTCTTTGTAATTGATGCTGAAGGTGAGTTTGGATATTTCTCATCAGAGCGCGCCAATGGAGTTGGAAGTCAGGATATTTATACTGTTGAATTTATCATTGAAGAAATGAAACGCCAGATTGTGCTCAATTCACGTGTGATTGATGAAATCTACAAGCAACCACTTGACATAGCATTTATGAATGTTATTGACAAAGAAACAGGTGAAATCATTGCATCATTTGAACACTTTGGTAAAGAAGAACATGTTTTCAATCTTTCTCTGGAAGAAGGCAAAACTTATATTCTTGAAGCATCATCACCCGGATTTGAGTTTGCTACTGAAGAACTCTATGTTGAGTTTCCTGAAAGCAACTATGAAGTGGTGGAAAAAGACATTGAACTCAGTTATCTCAATATCAGTTCAATCATACTGCCAATTGTGTATTTTGACTTTGATGAACATGATTTGAGACCAGAGGCAATTGAAGACATTGATTTTGTGATAGACTTGCTGAAAAGATACAATAATTTGAATCTGGAAATTGCCGGACATACAGATATCATTGGCAACTGGGACTATAATCACTGGTTGTCGCAAAAACGTTCATATGTTGTGGCATCATATATCATTGAAAGTGGTATTGACAAAAGCAGATTGCAAATGGTTTGGTTCAGCTATGATTTGCCTGCAGCATTAAATACAGATGACGAAGGGCGTCAGTTAAACCGTCGTACCGAACTCAGGCTTATTGCCAGATAAAAATAAGGTGATTTTCTTTTTCATGGCTAAAGGTCGGAATTTTTTTCCGGCCTTTTTGCTTTGGAAATATTATTAAAGATAATGAAGAATTCCATTACTGTTTGACAAAAAACAATTATTATACTCGTATCCCTTGCTAATCCATATATTAATGACGATTAATCTTCAACGAGGGTTACTTTTTCTTTTTGCCAATTTATCACAATGTGACAAAAACACTAAAACACAGAATTACACAGAAAATATGTGTTTGATTTTGTGGGTTTTAGTGTTTCCGTGATTCTGTGGCAAAATAAATGTACATATTTAATCGGACAGAAGTAGAAGAATTCATTTTCTGCAAAGCTTCAATGTTTTGAATTGTTTTTTCTTTCTTTTTCCAGATCTTCTTTAGTCCACGATTCAAGGCAAAAATCGTAATAATCAGCAAACGCACAATCGGGACACCATCCGCTGCAAAAATCAATAGTCCACCCGGGCATCACATGAAACCCGTCTTGAAATTTTTCGCGAATTTGAGTATAGATAATTTCAACCGGCACACCATTGCCAGGTACAGATACATGAGTGCCCTTAGCTGCCATAGCATTAAAAATTGCCAGCAGCAATTTCTGAATCTGCATTTTGTCGAGCATTTCAGTGGGTGGCAATTCTTCATAACTCACATTGAGCATATCCATTGCGGGCATTTTCTCCCATTGTTCGATTTGGTGCATTGTTTTTTGAAAGTCTTCAGAAGTTAACCCAAAGTCCAATGGTGAAACAGGTTGCGCTTCGGCCATTGCAAGATCTTCAATGAGTTGTTGGATGTATCGGTTCATAGATTTTGGATTAACATGAATTTATACGCAGGCACAATTCTGATTGTTTTGTTTTTAAAGACAACTTCCTCTTCATGTTCAGCAGTGATTATGATACCTGATTTCAGATTAAAGTAATCTAAGGCAGAATTCAATCCTTCAATTTCTCTTTCTCTTGTTTCAATGTCAGAGATATCGAAACAAACCTGTATGCAATACCTTGCTTTTTGCTTTACAAAAACAACATAATCACATTCGTTTTTTTGCTGAAAATAGAACACATTGTCTCCAAATATTTGTCTTAGCCACAAAAACACCAAGTTTTCGAGAAGTATTCCGTAATTATCAGAAAAACGATAGCTAATTGAATTAAGCAAACCATTATCAATAAAATAAAGTTTTTTGTCACTCATTTCGCGATGTACAACACTGAAATCAAACTTGTAAAGTTTATACCCCAAATAAACCGCTTCAACAAATTCAATCACATCATAGAGATAATCTCTGTCAATTTTAATGCCCTGAGATTTAAGTTCATTATAGATTTTATTAATTGAGAAAGGTTTTCCTATATTGACAATCAACTTTTTGATAAAATACTTTAAAGCAGAAATTTTAGTTACATTATATCTTTCGACAATGTCTCTGAATAACAGCACATTGAAATAATCATTCAACACACGGTTTCTTATTTCAGAATTCATGTGAATAGTTTCGGGAAAACCTCCTTCTTTCATGTAGTTAAAAAAATGTGAAATAATGATGGCTTTGCTATTGTCAGAATAAAAATCTTTATCAACTTGTTTAAAATCAAGATATTCGGAGAATGTCAAAGGGAATAGTTCATATTGCACATTACGACCACGCAATGAAGTTGCAATTTCACTCCCCAGTTGTTTTGAGTTTGAACCTGAAATGAAAATGTTTTTTGTTTCATAATCATAAACCCTGCGGATGAATTTTTCCCATTTGTCAATATTTTGTATCTCGTCAAAAAAGAAAAAACAATCTTTTAATTCATTATCCGGATATAATTCTCTGTATGCCTGCAAAATAAGATCAAGTTCTTCAGTTTGCAAATCCATTCTTTCATCATCAAAACTAATATATATTGTATTCGATTTGTGTACGCCGGAGTCTATGATTTTTTGCAAAGCAATTTTTAATAAACTGGTTTTGCCGCATCTTCTAACACCTGTCAAAACAATAATTTTCCCCGAATCTACAGGCAGTTTTACTGCCCTTTCAAAAAAGACATCATGCTTTGTTTCTCTGTGTTGGTTTACTATTAATGTTTTAATGATTTCTTTTCTCATATAAATATTTGTTGATATTTTCGGCAAATATATCAATTATTTTCCGAAAAAAACGGAAAATGCTAAAAATATGTTTTGGGTTTTACTAAGGTAATAAGGTTTTAAAACCTGAATTATTCGTGTTTATGTATGTATGGACTTTACGGGAAATAAGTTATTCATATCATCAAGGTTTTGCAATTAAATCCGTGGAAGAGACAAATTAGTATTTGAACGAAAGCTGAAATCAGATTTTTTCATGTAAATTTGGAGAGTGAAATTCAAGTTCAGGTTAATAAATAATTTTCCTATCTCCCATTTTTTCATGCAAATCTAAACTTCTACTTTAGATTTACAGTACAAATCTAAAGTAGAAAATCCGGTAACTGTTATGATTGCTGATGTCTATATTTTGAGTCCGCCATAAGTGGTTGGTCGTCCTTTCAAATTTTGTTTAAAACTTCTTCTACGAAGATGCTGTTCTTAATCATAAATGAAATATTTTTGCATTGAGCCTGTCAGTTTTCAACTGTGCACATCTAATGCACAGATATGCAGGAAATTTGCAGGCAGATTAATTATCCTTTTTTCTCTAACCATTTAAATTCTTCTCAGAAAGCATATGAGCAATTCATTATCAATACCAGGAAATCATCTTTTATATCTCACTCCCCATGATCATGTTTCCCGTATGCATGCAGGCAGAGTGTATTTGTCAATGTATAATGAATACTTCGATGTGACGGTGATGTATGCAAATTTTCGCGGAATTGAATTGCAGGAGTTTATACTTGAAAACATTGAAGGTTCAGAAAAAATTCATGGTGTTTACACAATTCAGGATGATACCTACTTTGATCAGCATTTTCACAACTGTATTATCAAAATCAAAGACAAAGTAATTCTTGATCTCAGAAAAGACGAAGCACACATTTGTCATCACAGAGATATTGATGTGAGAGAGTATTTTCATATGCTGACCAGGTTTCAGGTTCAACCAATGAAAGAACACTATTTTAGTGTCATTGCAAAATCCGATTATGCTGAATATGGATATAATCTTGTCAATTTTCCAATTAAAGACAGGAATGTGAACATTGAAAAAATGTATAATGATGATATGATACCTGTTGACGGGGAAATTAAAAAATTTCTCAGCGAACGGGATACAAGCGGTTTTGTGCTTTTGCATGGCAAACAGGGGACAGGCAAAACAACATACATCAGACATCTTATAAAGACCATTGACTCGAGATTTATCTACATGCCTGTGCACATGGCTTCGGTGATGGACAGCCCGCATTTTCTTCCGTTTCTTATCAATTATCCGGGCAGTGTCCTGATTATTGAAGACTGTGAAGAAATTATCAGGTCGAGAGACACTAATCAGGGCGATAATTCGGGCATTGCAAATCTGCTCAATATTGGTGATGGTCTGCTCTCAGATGCGCTCAACCTGAAAGTGATTATCACATTCAACACAAACATTGAAAAAATTGACAAGGCAGTGTTGCGAAAAGGCAGAATGAAAGCACGATATGAATTCAAAGATTTGGAAACTCACAAGGTGGAAGCGCTCATGAATGAGTTGGGAATTGTGGGTGTTGAGTTAAAACCCATGACTGTTGCCGACATTTTCAATGCCTCTGAAATGAGCTTTGATCTTGATGATTCAAAAAGTAGAATTGGTTTCGGAAATAAATAATTTATTTAATTTATTCCTGTTTAGTTAAAAAAAGATTTTGAAAATTTTCTATCTTTGTTCTATAAATCTCAATGAATTAGCATGAAAAGGGTTCAATATGTATTTGTTTTCTTTTTTGTGATAGTTGTTGCAGGTTGGGTGAAAGCGCAGACAGTTGAAGTGAGAATTTCAAATTTAATCAACAACAGGGGTACTGTGAATATTGGAATTTTTAAGGATCAGGGCAGTTTTGACAAGGAAAAGCCGTTTGAGCAAAAGGTTTTTTCAAAACAGTCTGTGAAAAATGGCAATCTCACAGTGAAATTTCATTTGCCTGTGGGCACATATGGTTTAGCATTACTTGATGATGAAGATAATGACGGCCAGATGAGATATAATTTTCTGGGTATTCCACGCGAAGGATTCGGGTTTTCAAATTATGAATCATCGGGAATGACAAAACCAAAATTCAGCGATTTTTCTTTCAGAGTATCAAAAGGAAACAATATTGTGAATGTGAAAATCAGATACATTTTTTAATTGTAATTAGTCATCTCAGTTTTATGACATATTGAGCGGAGGGCTTTAGCACTGAGCAAATCAAAGTATTTGTAAATGCTCACTAAACTTAAAGATATTGCATTTTTTAGCCACGAATTCGCTAATTTTCACGAATATGTTTTTCTAAGCAATACAAAAGGCTTATGCTTAGCATCAAAATCAACGGTGTTGATTTTGTGTT
>CAZGIW010000037.1:0-36500 GCA_964526285.1 uncultured Bacteroidales bacterium
CAAAGTCGGGGAACAAAGTCGGGGAACAAAGTCGGGGAACAAAGTCAGAGAACAATGCCTTCGAATTGAGTTCCCCTGAATTAATTTATCACCATTTATCCCGTTCACATTGTCACATAGTCACATCCCAATTTATCACAATGTGAGCGGGATAAATCGTGATAAATGATAAATAAAAATTGGCTAAAAAATTACAACAATTTATTAATGAGCTGAGCAGCTACAATGATTTAACAGATAAATAAACATGTTTTCAAAAAATCCAACTCATTAGTTTTTTTTATATTAGCAAGTTTGATGCTTGATAATCTGTGATACATGTAACTGAAAGTTATAGTTTTGTAACACTTGCGTAAATAACTCTTCTCAACTTTGTACTGTGGAAATTCATTCACAATTAACACAGACAATTATGAAAGAACAAAGATTACATGATTTACCTTTTCATCTGAATATATTAAAAAAATACTTCGTATTTGTAATAGTAATATTTGCTTTTGAGATAGTAACAAACGCACAAGCTTTGCCAGCTGTATCAGCAACAGGTAGTGCTTCAACAACCAGCTCTAGTTTTTCAACAGTAACTGGAGCTTCTGTAACAATAAATACTACTGACGTAAATGCCATTCTTGTTGTTTCAACATTTCAATTGGATATGTCTGAAGCTACTGCAGCAGAAAGAAATGCTGGTTTACGAATTATTGATGTTGCTGATGACAATATCAATAGTGGGGAAATTCATAGAAGTTTATCTAATGCAAAATCTACTGATTTTGGAATTGGCTCAGTGGTTTATATTTTTGATGTGAGTGCTTTATCGGGAGATCGAACCTATTCATTACAACATAATATGAGTAATAATAGAACCTTAACTACTAATGCAACTATTGTTGCAATTGCACTAAAGTACGGAAGTGAATATTTAAAAAATGATGTACAAAGAGTTAGTGCCCCGGTAAGCATGAGCGGAAGCTGGACTGAGGTGACAGGCAGTACAACAACTATAACATCTACATTTGACGGAGGTTTTTATGTTGCTGCATCTATTCAAAGCATATGCACAACAGCTCCTGCAGTTGGAGAATGGAAATTACAATATCAAATAGATTCAGGCACATGGACTGATTTAACTTATGCAGTTGAAAGGTCAATGTCAAATACCAGCGATATTGGAATTATTAATTTGGTGGGGACTTTGCATGACGGTTCTTTAGCAGGTGAATATAAATTTCGAATTGCACATAGAGAACTATCTGGTGTTGCTATAACTTCAGTTGCTAATATTGTTGCTGTGTCACTAGGCACAATTGATGGGGTTTTTCCTGTTTTTTTAAAACAAGCAACAGAAGCTACCACCACAAGCACTTCCTTAGAGAATGCCGTTACAACCACGATGACTCCCGTTGCAAACACAAAACTTTTTATACATGCACAATATGAAATGTCTGCAACAGCAGAATCGAATTCGCCAACATTTGACCTTTATGTTGACAATGCTATGCTTGATGGTTCTAATCAAAAAAGATTTTTAAGCAGCAGCTCAGATTATGGTTCAGGTGCATCAGTTGGTTTGTCAGATGAGCTAACTGCAGATACAACATATATTGTTAGTCTAAGACATGCCTCAACAGCAGAAGTCACTCTATCTACTAATAGCATCTCACTTAATGGATTTGGGCTTACTATTCAAAGTGGTCCTTTGCCAATTGAACTAATATATTTTAATGCACAATGTGGATTTCATTCAGGAGTCAATGTAAATTGGGCAACATTTTCCGAAACAAACAATGACTATTTTACATTATACAAAAGCGACGATTGCGTTAATTGGGTTGATATGGGGAGAATATATGGTGCAGAAAACAGCAACACAGTTATTCAATATGAATATACAGACAAGCTATTAGTTATACATGAAACATACTATAAGCTAAGACAAACTGATTATGATGGAAAATCGGAAGAGTTTGAAGTTATTTCTATCAATTGCAATTATGATTATAAAGATATAACAATATTTCCAAATCCAACTAAAGATTATTTTTTCTTTAGTTTTTACAATGAAAATCAACTTGGAAAGCCACTGAAAATTCTAATATATAATAGTTTAGGACAACTTTGTTTTTCAGAAGATTTATTCAGCAATAAAAAAGAGAACCTTCATAAAATTAATTTTCCTAATCATTTGAATCCTGGGGTATATTATTTTTATTCAATTCTAGGCGAAGACTTTTTCTACACAATTCAAATAAATAAAATAAATTGAATCTATTAACCACACGGCAAACTGAATACTTTATAGAAAAAATGATTTGAATGAAAGCAACCGTCTGTTTGTAATCGATTATACAGTTGACGAACGCTCCATCACATAGTGATCCCTTTGGGATAATGATTAATGTTTGATGACTGTATATCCTTAATATTAAGGCATATAATTCAGGCATAACTTCAGTTGTTTTTCGTACTTCGAACAACTCGTCCTGATTTATCACGATTTATGCCGATTTATGCCGATTTATCCCGATGGGATGGGATGGTATGTGACGGCATGGGATAGTTCGTAGGAGCAATTAGTTCGATATGTATAATATGTGCGATTAGTTTATTTGTACAATTTGCAATTTGATAATTATTATAAGTGTTTTCAATCACCTTACAATCAAAAGATTCTTTTCAATTATAACTTTGTTGCCAGTAATTCTCACTAAATAATTCCCCTGATCAAAATGAGAAAGATCTAACAGATTATTACCTGTCTGATGAATCTTTTCATACACAAGAACTCCATGTAAGCTGAAAATTTGCACAGTGACCTGTTCCTCAATACCTGAAATATAAAAAATGTCATTTCCCGGATTTGGGAAAACATCGGGAGTAAGCAAATCGATTGAATGACTGATGTTTGCGCATGTATTCACAATCAACTGCACAGCATCAGAAGTATCAGCAGCCCAGGGACTGTTAACAATAAGCCTGTAAAACCCTGCATCGGTTGTTTGCAATGTTCCGATAGTGAATATGCTGTCTGTTCCGGATGGAATGTCCACATTGTCTTTTTGCCACTGAAAGCTAAATGGTCCGTCACCAATAACTGACGCAGACAGGCTCAATGGTTCATTTTCACATAATGTACCTGCGCCGTTTACAGCATCAATAACAGGAATAAATGCATACACAACTTCAAGATAAGGTCTGTCAAAGGGCATTCCGGTTTCGCGAGGTCTGAAAATTATGTGATCATTAAAAATATTTCCCACCATAAGAGAGTCCATCAAATTTGATATGGGAATATTTAGCTGCGGAAACATTGTTGGATCGTCGGGGTCTTTCATCCGAACAGAAAAATACTGATTTCCGTCCATATATTCCTTTTCAACAAATGGTGCAAGGTTTACCGATTGAGCCGGTCCTATTGTATCACCAAACAGGGGCAGGTTTTGATAAATAGTGTCTCCCCAAAAAACATCATTCCATACTTGCTGTGTACTGTCTGATTCCCACCAAAGCTGATTTGTATAATGAATATACATCATGTCTCCATCCCACATGCTTCCGATTTCAAAAACAGTCACATGAATTGTTGCCTCAATAATGACACAATTTGGGGGCAATGAAACATCAAATTTAAAAAATGTATTTTTCCCCTGCCCGCCACCAAATGCCTCAACATGGGCATCTGCAAGAGGACTGGCAACATAATACTGTTGGGGTTGTGCTGAAGACAACACTAAAAACACAATTGCGACAAAAGGTAGAATTTTTTTCATATACTATAAATTTTTTAGGTTTAGTTAGTTTTGAAGAAAAAATTTGAAGAAAGTTTAATAGAGCATTATTATTATTTTTTTTAAAAAAACAATGAGCTATTCACCTGCATGAGTTTTACAGTTGAAATTCTATGCCGATACAAATTTAGAATAGCACATTGAGAAGAAGTCGAAAATGGACTGTATTGAAAGTGTAATCGGCGAATGTACCCCGTGCCATGAATTGGGCTTTACTTTTGCTGAATTAAAAAAAAATTCGTATATTTGACATTTTTATTGAGCTTTAAATCCACAACTTTGCCATGCTTCTGAAGCGCCATGCACAAGCGGAGGAAAAGACACTGAAATGGAATATGGTGTTTGGAAAAAACATAACCTGATAGGAAAGGTTGATCTTCACTCATTGGTATTCTGAATGAACTTTATTTTTTTAAACACTTTATTCTTGTAATTATGAAACTTGCATATATTGGAACATACCCACCGCGGGAATGCGGTATTGGTACATTTACTATGAACCTGTATAAATCTATGGTAGCAAATACAGATACATCAAAGGGGGTTAGTGATGGATTTATTGTGGCTATTAACGATAACGATCAAACTTATAATTATCCTGAAGAGGTAAAGTTAATTATCAGACAGGAGCATCAACGCGACTATTTAGAAGCGGTTAAATATATCAATCTGAGTGGTGCTGATGTTTGTATTCTTCAGCATGAGTTTGGAATATTTGGTGGGCAAAATGGCATGTACATTCTTCCTTTGCTCTACCGCCTCGAAGTGCCCCTGGTTGTAACCCTTCATACAATTGTGAAAACTCCCTCCTACAACGAGAAAGCAGTCTTAAAAGAAATCTGCAAAATGGCCAATAAGATTATTGTAATGAGCCATAAAGCTATTGAATTTCTCATAGACATCTACGATGTGGATAAAGAAAAAATTGTTTTTATAGAACATGGAGTGCCTGATATTCAGTTTAATCAGGAAAAAACAAAAAAGGAATTTAAACTTACGAATAAAAAACTATTGCTCACTTTTGGAATTCTCAGTCGCAACAAAGGCATCGAAACGGTAATAAAAGCATTGCCTGAAGTTGTTGAAAAGCATCCTGATATTTTATATGTGGTTTTAGGTAAAACTCATCCGAATGTTGTTCGGAATTCAGGTGAAGAATATCGTAATTATCTTCAACTATTAACCAAAAAACTAAACCTCAGCAATCATGTTGTTTTTATTAATGAATTCATTAGCCAAAAAGAATTATTTAAATATTTATCAGCATCTGATATTTATATTACTCCCTATCTGAATGAAGCACAGATTACAAGCGGCACGCTTTCCTATGCTGTAGGAGTGGGTTCTGCGGTTATTTCAACACCCTACTGGCATGCGGTTGAATTATTGGATGATGGAAGAGGCAAACTATTTGATTTTAATGATTCCGAACAGCTTGCACAGATTTTACTGGAATTGTTGGATCATCCGAGAAAGCTGAAACGACTTAGAAACAAAGCTTTAGTTTATGGAAGAACAATTACCTGGCCTAAGTCGGGGGGCAAATACATTTCGCTTTTAAAACAAATTCTCAAAGTTAAACCTCAAGTATTAGTTAAGAGGGAAACCTCAATTGATCCGCTTATGCTTCCTCCATTTTCCTTAGACCATGTTAAACGGCTAACTGATGATACAGGAATTATTCAACATGCAAAATTTGGCATTCCCAACCTGAAAGAAGGCTACTGTCTTGATGATAATGCAAGAGCTTTGCTTATGGTACTGATGAACTACCGCCAAAAAAAGGATAAGCTTGCGCTTAATTTAGCACCTATATATCTGAGCTATATCCATTACATGCAAAACAAAGACGGTACATTCAGAAATTTTCTTAGTTTCAACCGAAACTTTCTTGATGAGGTAGGATCTGAGGATTCCTTTGGCAGAACCATTTGGGCTCTCGGGTACTTGTTATACAATCCGCCAAACGACGCTTATTATCAAACCGGAAAACTAATTTTCTTTAATGCGGCTCCAAACTTTGAGAAACTGCAATCTATTCGTAGTATTGCCAATACAATGCTGGGTATCAGCTATTACCTTAAAAGCAACCCATCAGATGAATCAATGAAAGAAACATTAGCTAATCTTTCAAACAATTTAATCAAGCATTATCATGAAAACAGTTCTTCCAGCTGGAAATGGTTTGAATCACTGCTTGCTTATGATAATGGCATATTGCCTCTTGCATTATTACACTCAGCTGAAATTCTTGAGGATGACAAAATATCCGGAATTGCCCTGGAAGCTACAAATTTTCTGACAGAAATTATGCTCAAGGATGGCTATTTATCAATTATTGGTAATGAAAAATGGTTCAAAAAAGATGGTGAACGTTCTTTGTTTGCTCAGCAACCTGTGGATGCACTTGCTATGGTTTTAATGTATAATCAGGCATTTCATTTAACCAAAGACAAAGAGTATCTTAATAAATTATTTACCTGCTTCATGTGGTTTCTGGGAGAGAATGATATTAGAATGAATTTATTCGATTTTGAAACAAAAGGCTGTTGTGATGGCATTGAGAGCAATGGTGTTAACCGTAATCAGGGAGCTGAAAGCTCACTGGCATATTTGATATCTCATCTGGTTGTTATGGATGCCTTTGAAGCATTTGAACAAAAACATATAGTCAGGTAGCAGCTGATAACAACAATGAAAATTTTTATTTGTAAATTATGTTAATAAAAAGATATCCCAATAACCCCATCCTTACCAGTAAGGATATTCCTTATCCCGTTGCTACTGTTCATAATGCAGGAGTGGTTAAATTCAACGGCAGGTATATTATGATTTTCCGGTCGCACAAACTTAACGGCAGAAGTATTTTGGGGAAGGCTGAAAGCGAAGATGGTTTTAATTTTATAGCAGATAAAAAACCGTTTATGATCCCGTCAACGGATGAAGGATTTAAAGAATATGAGGAATATGGTGTGGAAGATCCCCGCATTACACTTCTGAATGGAGAATATCTGATAACCTACAGTGCTTATTCGCGCAATGGAGTGCGAATTGGTCTGGCAAAAACCACAGATTTTGAAAGCATTCACAGAATATCATTTATCACCGAAGCCGACTACCGCAACGTGGTTATTTTTCCGGAAATGTTTAACGGTTTATATGCCCGTCTTGACCGTCCTCATTCTGAAATATCCCCCTGGTCAATATGGATTTCATATTCTCCCGACCTTAAATACTGGGGTGAATCCAAATTAATTATGAAACCCTGTCAGTATCACTGGGACGAAATGAAGATTGGCCCCGGAGCACCCCCCATTAAAACTCCTCGTGGATGGCTAAATATTTATCATGGCGTTTTTCCTACAATGGATGGATGTATTTACAGGCTGGGGGTTGCATTACACGATATTCACGACCCTTCAAAAATTATTGCTGTGGGTGATGACTGGATACTGCAGCCCGAACAATCGTATGAAATTACCGGATATGTTCATAATGTGGTTTTTTGTTGCGGTGCGGTTCCTGAAGAAGACGGAAGTATTAAAATTTACTGGGGTGGTGCCGATTCAGTTATGTGTGTAGGTACTGCAAATATTGAACAACTTGTTGATCATTGTTTAAATAATTCACGACAACCCTTATAATGAAAATAGCTATTCTATCTCCAATTGCATGGAGAACTCCACCGGCAAAATACGGTCCCTGGGAGCAGGTCGCTTCAAATATTGCAGAGGGACTCATTGACAAAGGCATTGATGTTACATTGTTTGCTACAGGAAATTCTGTCACCAGAGGTAAGCTGCAATATGTTTCGGAAACTGCCTATTGCGAAAACCCTGATATGGATCCAAAGGTGTGGGAATGTCTTCATATCAGCAATCTGATGGAACAGGCAGATGAATTCGATATAATACACAACCATTTTGATTTTCTTCCACTCACCTATTCAAAGCTTATTAAAACGCCATTGCTTACAACCATACATGGGTTTTCATCACAAAAAATACTTGAAGTATTTAAAAAATATAATAGTTCAGGTTTTTATGTCTCAATAAGTAACTCGGATCGTAATCCGGCGCTTAATTATACAGCAACAGTGTATAATGGAATTAATGAAAAAGAATTTACATTCAGGGAAACATCAAAAGATTATTTGTTGTTTTTTGGCAGAATTCACTCTGAAAAAGGAACTTATGAATCCATTCAGATAGCAAAGCAAACAGGAAGAAAACTTATCATTTCAGGGATAATTCAAGATCAGGAATATTTTGACAGTAAGGTTGAACCATACATTAATGATGAAGATATTGTTTTTGTTGGTAATTCCGGACCTGAAGCAAGAAACAAACTTATGGGTGAGGCTTATGCGCTTTTGCATCCCATCAGTTTCAAAGAACCTTTTGGCTTGAGTGTGGCTGAAGCTATGATGTGCGGAACTCCGGTTATTGCCTTCAATTTAGGCTCAATGCCAGAGTTGATTCTTAACGAAAAGACCGGTTTTCTTGTAAATACTATTGAAGAAGCATCAGAAGCAGTTGATAACATTAAATCTATAAACAGAAAATTTTGCAGGGAGTGGGCCTGTTCAAAATTTAGCAGAGAAGAAATGATTAATGGTTATCTTGATGTATACAATAAAATTTTAAATGAAGTAATTTAAACCTAACAAAAACACACATATGGATAAGGCAAGGGAAATCAGCTCATTAGTCAAAAGAAGAAAGAATATAATTGACCGTAATAATTCGAGAGTAATTACCAGAGCTCATATTCCGGGCGACATGTCTCGTGTCAGCAAAATTATCAGCAGAGTGATGAAGCTTTCGGAAAATAAGGCAGAGGATTTATTAAAAGATGTTATGAATAATTTTTACAGCAGACATAGAAATATAGAACAGCAGCTATTTAATCATTTTGATAAGGTTAAGGAATATTTGCCGGAGAACACAACAATCAGCGATACCCGAAAAGAACTAATTGGCGCATATTTCACCATGGAATATTCCATTGAATCGGCAGCCCTGTTTAATCCTTCAATAGTAATACATCCCAACCAAAACGGAGTTAGAGATGGAGAGCTACGTTTTATTATGAGTCTTCGGGCTACAGGAGAAGGACATATTTCGTGTATTGTTTTTCGAAGCGGGACAATACAACAGAATGGCACTTCAATTTTTGATAAAACTTCTGCATATGTTGAAACTCCCAAAGTTTTGCTTGATCCCACATATGATAATCGTTTATTTCGTCTTAAACTTACAGATATGAAATCCTGGGATAAAACAAGCAGTCGGATTTTTGAAAAACTAGCAAATATTTTTACATATGGTGAATTAAAAGCAAGCATGAATGAACTATATCAAGACATTGAATTTGCACACAATGAACAAACAATCAACAACATAAACTGGCTTGCAAATTCAAATTACAAAATAAAGTTTGATGAAGATTCAAAAATTTCAGAACGTGTGATATTTCCCGTTTCCGAAAATGAAAGCAGAGGAATTGAAGATGCGAGGTTTGTAAAATTTTTCGATGATAATGGAGAATCAATGTATTATGCAACTTATACCGCTTACAATGATGAATGCATACTTCCACATTTATTGGAAACCAAGGATTTTCTAAATTTCAACATCATTACATTAAATGGAAAGGCAGTTCAAAACAAGGGGATGGCACTGTTTCCACGAAAAGTCAAAGGAAAATATGCAATGCTTTCCCGTTTGGATGGTGAAAACAACCATATCATGTTTTCTGAACACTTACACTTTTGGAATGAGTCAAAAATTATTCAGAAGCCAGTTATGCCATGGGAATTTGTTCAGGTTGGTAATTGTGGTTCCCCGCTTGAAACAAGCGAAGGCTGGCTGGTTCTTACACATGGTGTGGGAGCAATGAGACAATACTCCATAGGAGCTGTTTTGCTTGAACTTGATGATCCCTCAAAAGTGATTGCACGACTTGAAGAACCTCTTATTAGCCCAAACGAGAATGAACGTGAAGGCTACGTACCTAATGTGGTTTATTCATGTGGTTCATTGATCCATAACAACATGCTAATTATTCCCTATGCGATGTCTGATATTTCATCCAATATTGCCACTGTAAATGTAAGGGATTTGATATCTGGCATGAAACCATGCTGATGATGGCAATTGTTTTGTTTTGCTATAGCTGAAATTGAAAATTTTGTTTATTTTTGCCCTGAAAACGTTGAATGAAACATTGGAAATTATATGGAAGAAGATAAATTAGTATGTACTTGTATGGAGGTCTATAAAAGTACAATTGTAAAAGCCATTATAGATAAAGGGCTAAAAACAGTAGAAGAAATTGGCGAAGAAACTGAAGCGGGAACTGTTTGTGGACAATGTCAGGATGAGATTCAGGAAATACTTGACGAAATAAACGGCAAATAATTATTGTGTAAAAGGCAGATTACCAAACAAATGAATTTTTTAGAACCCAATATATCTGAATAAAGGACGAAATAATCATATATATCAGGCAGACGAAGCATCAACACGACTTGAGGTTCGAATTGAGGAAGAAACTGTTTGGTTGACTCAGGCTCAAATGTCAGAACTTTTTCAAACATCACCACAAAATATAACAATCCACATTAGAAATATTTTCAAAGAAGGAGAGTTAACAGAAAAAAGAACTTGTAAGGATTATTTACTAGTTCAAAATGAAGGAGGGTGAAGAGAAGCTTAAGACTCTATAATCTTGATATTATTATTTCAATTGGTTATCGTATAAAATCTTTCCGTGGTACCCAATTCAGAATTTGGTCAAATAGAATCCCCGCTGCCGCACGCATCATTCCCTTGCTGCCGCACCTGCCGCTGCCGCACTCCGCCAGCCGGCGGATATCGTGTGACATATCGGACATCAAACTCAAGCACGAACCAAAAAAACCATCAACATTACCCAATCTCAATAACTTTGTTTATTTTTGCTCTGTAAAGCTTGAATAATCGGTCAGGAGAGAAGATAGATCCCCATATATGAACATCAGAAATCGAAAAATTACTACATACTATTGAAATGAAAAAAACAATAATTGTTGGAGCTACATCGGGCATTGGAAGAGGTCTTGCCAAAGTTTTGGTTGAAAACAACTACAAAGTTGGGATTACAGGCCGACGTACAGAATTACTTGAAGAATTGAAGTCGCATAATCCAAATAAATATTTCATAAAGTCTTTTGACCTAAATGACACAAATAGAATTGCTCAAAGTTTAGATGAAATAACACACGAACTTGGTGGACTCGATTTGCTAATAATAAGTTCAGGCACAGGGTATGAAAACGAAAATCTGGAATTTGAAATTGAAAAACGAACAATTGATACAAATGTAACTGGCTTTACTTGCGTTGCAGAGATTGGGCATTCAATTATTTTCAAAAGCAAAAAGGTGGACATTTAGTAGCCATAAGTTCCATTGGTGGACTTCGCGGAAGCAGACAGGCATCAGCATATAATGCAACGAAAGCTTATCAGATAAATTATGTTGAGGGGTTAAGACAAAAAGCGACTAGGTTAAGAACTTCAATTTTTGTAACCGACATTAGACCCGGACTTGTAAATACTGATATGGCAAAGGGAGAAGGATTGTTTTGGGTTATGCCGGTTGAAAAAGCTGTGAAACAAATATATAAGGCCATAAGAAAAAAACGAAAAGTTGCATATGTAACCAAACGATGGAGCTTCATTGCTTCAATATTAAAAAGAATGCCTAAAGTGCTTTATGATAAGATGTAGTGAACAGAAAATTAACATTAACAGGAAAATACAACATGAAATTGCCAACATCCAGTTAATTTCTACCCATTATTTATAGAGAATGCACACCTCCAAGCCTAAAACAAAAGATAGAAATACTCAACAATTATATGCCTCTATCTGATTTTTAAAAAGAGGTGAACCCCATAGCCGAAAGTTTATGAAATAAATTTTGAGGAATTTTTTTTTAATTGATTTATATGAAGTATTAAAAAAAAAAAGTATATTTGTCACTTATTGAAATGAACATAACATTAAACAAATATGAAAGAAATGAAAAGATGTAGTATTGTATTTTTAAGTTTATTTGTATCAGTTTTTTTGCAAGCACAAAACTATTTTATTGATTTTAGTGCAAGTGGTACAGCTACCATAATAGATAGTATTATAGTTGAAAACCTTACCCAAGGCACATCGCTTACTTTGCAGGGCAGTGACACCTTGCATCTAGTTGGTACTGTGGGTTTTTTTAATTCTAATCAAAACACAAGTGAATTAAGAATATACCCAAACCCTTTTCATGAAACAAGCCAATTGGTGCTTTCATCTGAATCAACTGTAATTGTTGATATTGATGTTTATGATATTGTTGGAAGGCACATATTGCATGTAAGACAGGAAGTACAAAGAGGGGATAATATATTTGAGGTTTCAGGTTTTTCCACAGGTCATTATCAGATAATTATCTCATCACAGACGTGGCGAAAATCGATGGCTTTTGTTTCTTTAAATTCAAATAGTCAAAATCCACAAATACAGATTAATAGTACTTTAGAAAAAGAATTTGACAACATAACAACAGACAAGAGTACTAAAAGTATTGTGCAAATGACCTACGATATAGGAGACCAAATGCGGTTTATTGGCATTTCGGGTTTTTTAAGTGAAATTGTTCTCGATGTGCCTACTTCAAATAAAACCATTGATTTTGTTTATTCATCATCTTCATGTGGTGCCACATTTACCGATGTAAGAGATGGAACTCAATATTCATCTGTTCTTATAGGTGTTCAATGCTGGATGGCGCAAAATCTTGCTTATTTACCTGATGTTGTAGGACATGGCACGGGTTCAAATACAACGCCTTATTATTATGTATATGGTTATAATGGTACAGATGTAACAACTGCCAAAGCTACAAGTAATTATGCTACTTACGGTGTGTTATACAACTGGTCAGCAGTCATGGCAGGATCTGCAAGCAGTAGCTCAAATCCAAGTGGCGTACAAGGTGTATGCCCAACAGGCTGGCATTTGCCAAGCGATGCTGAATGGACAGAGTTAACCGACTACCTTGGGGGCACAAGTGTAGCTGGTGGCAAATTAAAAGAGACTAACACAACCCATTGGTCAAGTCCTAATACCAGCGCTACAAATGAATACGGATATACAGCCCTGCCAGGCGGTATTCGTGATAACGATGGCCTTTTTAAATTCTTTGGAGTCAATGGTTACTGGTGGAGCGCTACTGAGAACAATACACTTAGCGCCAAGTATCGTGGGTTGGGCTACAATATTAGTTCTGTTTTGGGTGGCAATTACTATAAGGAGAATGGTTTTTCAGTTCGTTGCGTCAGGGATTAAGTGCTCTCATTTTTTGATTGGGAAATTTTTGCTGCCACTCAATTTCTGTTACTGCGGAAAACTGTTCCTAAGGTGAAGCCATCCTAGTATTGCAGACTTGGATAAGAATAAACCAGAGGATATGACAAACTCCATCTTATAGTTGGAACATTGAAAACCATTAACATAACCCAATCTTGGAAAACTTTGTGTATTTTTGTTGTGAAAACTTTGAAAAAAACACTAGATAGTTATAGCGCATTAAAAAAAGAAGACTAAAGACAAAGAAATCACATGAACAGATTGAAACGGACATTAAAAATAATCTCGACAAATTGGGTGCACCTTGTTGGGTTTTACGTGACGAGCTATTTTAGTTTGATTCTTTTCAAATTACTTGGACTAGAAGGCTATACGACCAATACATGGGCACAGACACTTTGTCCTGACCTGATCATGCTTCTCTATTTTGTTTTCTTTTACGGACTAATGTTTTTGATCGGACTTTTAGTAGCTTTAATAATTATGGACTCTATTGCATTTAATGTGACCAAGAACAGAACCAAACTGATTCTATTCTTAGAATGGATAATAATTATTCCACCTTTTATCATGTGGGCATTTGACTATGACTTTTGGCTTTGGTTGACCCTGATAATTTCTTTTGCTGTTACTCAATGGATTAGAATACGAAAAATTGAAAGAATAAATAAAAAACACGCTACAACAACATCGGCTATAGCTAATGCGGAGTAATTCAATAAAATTTAAGATATTGCAAAAAACAAACGCAAAAGCGGACAGACACGAGAGCCACCAAATAAATCTTTGTCAGTTCTTATTTGAATTTATTGATTAAAAAATAATCGTGGAGACAAGCGACCACTTTAAAAAACAGGGCGAAACTGAAAAGCCAAACGAGTAGGAGAATTTCAATTTAACTAAAATGAAAGATAAGTATTTTCAATTATTTTTAATTGTAATTGCATTTAGTTTGTTTGCTAATAACATTTTTGCTCAAGGAAAGTATTTAAATATTAATGTAGGTTATGGTCTTAAAATGAGTACGCAAAATCAATATTTTTTCATTTTTAATAATTATACGAGTGAAAATAATTCTTATACTTATGAGCAAGTGAATATATCATTAGGAAAAGGATTAAATTTTGGAGGTTCTTTGGGATATATGTTTAATAAAAACATTGGAGCTGAAATAGGGACTTCTTACCTTTTAGGCGACAAATCAAAAGCAAAGCATATTCAATATGGAAAGACAACAGAATACACTTTATCATCAAAGATGTTTAGAATTATTCCATCTCTTGTTATTGCTTCCTGTTTTGAAAAAATTAATCCTTATGCAAAATTCGGATTGGTAATTGGCGCAGGATCAATAATGTATGAATATAATGAAGATGGAGATACAAAGACAATGAAAATGGAATTAAGCGGAGGAATGGCCTTCGGATTATCTTCAGGGGTAGGAGTTATGCTTAACAGGAGTGATAAAATGTCATTTTTCGGTGAAATTAATATGGTAAATTTATCGTATGCACCAACTAAAGGAAAAACAACAGAGGCTTTTTATAATGAGGTTAACGTTTTGCCATATATGACTATCAGCGAAAAAGAAATTGAATTTGTAGACAGTTATACATACAATTCAAGCAATGCCCAAACAGTTTTAGAACCAAGAAAAGAATTAAAACAAAAGTTTCCATTTGGCAGTTTTGGAGTAAATGTTGGATTGAGAATTAACTTATAAGAATACGATAAAACCAGCCCATAACAGAAAACAAGCGTAACTGCCTGACAAAGTTGTGCTTTGAGAAAAAAAGTTGTGGATGTCGGCAGTATATGCCTGTTTGCAATCCAGCCGATCTGACTTCATTGCGTTTCGGACGGACAGGCATCGCGAAAGCTTTCGGGATTAAAAAAGTTGTTTTTTTGCCATCGCACAAAAAAAATCTTAGAAATAATTTGAGAATAATAGATTAATTTGATACTTTTGTTGAATATTTACTAAACATGAATGCGAAAGAATATATAAAATATTTGTTATCAATTGAAAACTACTCATTTTCACTGGATGAGATTGCTACTGAAACAGCAGGTAGCAGTAATTCTTTAAAATTCGAACTACATAGACTGTCAGAGAAAGGAGAAATAGCAAATCTCCGTAAAGGTTTTTATTTAATTATCACACCTCGATATTCTTCAGCAAAAAAACTTCCAATTCAACTGTATTGTGAAAAACTATTTAATCATCTGAATAGAAATTACTACGTAGGCTTATTCTCGGCCGCAAAATTTCATGGAGCAAGTCATCAACAAGTTCAACGAGATTACTTAATAACCGAGAAACCAAAGCTGAACGATATATCAAAAAACACTATAGACATTCGATTTTTTACAACAACCAACTGGTCTAATAAAAATATTCAGCAAAAGAAATCAGATGCTGGGATTTTTAAAATATCCAGCCCTGCTTTGACAATTGTTGATTTAATACATCACCAGACAAAATTGGGTGGGATAAACCGAATGCTTGCGACAATTGAGGAATTAACAGAAGAGTTAACAGCTTACGATTTGTCAGAACTTTTAAGTTGGTATCCTAATAAAAGTACGTTGCAAAGATTTGGATTTTTGCTTGAAGAACTTGGTATCAAAGAAAAGTTTCAAGAAATGATTTATTCAAAACTAAAAGCTAAAAACTTTTTCCCTGTTTTGTTAAGTCCAAAATCGAAAGATAAACCAGGTGCAGTTGATAATAGGTGGAAAATAGATGTTAATGTAAAATTAGAGAGTGATTTATGATACCTAGGCCACATATAGCAAAGTGGCAGAAACACGCTCCATGGAATGATTATTCACAGGTTGAGCAGGATTTGATTATTTCCCGAGCCTTAGTAGAAATTTTCTCTGATGACTTTCTTAAAGAGAACCTTGCTTTCAGAGGAGGAACGGCTTTACACAAACTTTATCTTCATCCAGCTCCACGATATTCTGAAGACATTGAATTGGTGCAAATTAAAGAAGGCCCTATAAAACCTATAATGGAAAGGTTAAACAAAGTAATTACATTCTTCGAAGAGAAAAGAACAACACAAGTTCGTGGGCATGGAGCAAAAGCATTATATCGTTTCACATCAGAATATGAAGAAATACGAATGCGATTGAAACTCGAAATAAACTGCAAGGAACATTTTAATGTGCTTGATTGGGTTGATTTTCCTTTTGAAATTGAAACTGAATGGTTCTCTGGTAAAGCAAAAATAAGAACGTATAATATAAATGAACTTTTAGGAACAAAACTTAGGGCTTTATACCAGCGAAGCAAAGGAAGAGATTTATTTGACCTGGATTATTCCCGAAAACATATTGATTTGGACTATGAGCAAATCATTACTTGTTTTAAAGAATATTTCTCCTTTGCAACGGGAAAAAGACCTCCATGTAAAAAAGAGTTCTTACTTAACATTGAAGAGAAAGAGGTTAGTGCTGAGTTTACAGGTGATATGGAAGCTTTGCTAAGACCCGAAATTAAATACAATCAAAGTGATGCTTTTAATTGGTTAAAAAAAGAATTGATTGAAAAAATGTAGAAAACTTTGTTTATTTTTGCCCTGAAAACGTTGAGTAATACCAATGTGGAATTGGGTATATTACTTGATGTTTTGGTATAAAACAATGTAAAGTTGGTAAAAATTAAAAATAACAGATATGGTAAAACATGCATTCAGTTTCTTAGCCTTATTGTTCATTTCGCTTTGCTCTTATTCTCAATATGATGATATTTCATCCGGTTGGACAAAAAAAAGGGATCGGATTAAAATTAATACAAAAATGGATGAATTAATAAAGCGAGTTAGTTTTGAAACCGAATGTAATCATGGGGATATTACATATATGGTCGTTGATAAGTATCAGTTTTTTGGATTAAAACGAGACCATTTAAATTTTCCTAAGACAATAATAGTTAAAGCATGTGAAAATACTTATACCTATATAAATTTTTGTTCACCAGAACCCGATGGTAAATTAAACAATTGGGTTAAAGGCACATGGATTCTGAATTCATCATCAAAGAAGGAATAACATATGCCAATCAATTAGATGGCTGAGGGTAGAATGATCGCCAGTGCCATTGGTATGAAATATTTTCAGTTGAGCTTCAAAGCCCTGACTAAATCAGGCAAATAGCCTCATCATTATTTTTTGCTAAATGTGTTTGCATCGAAATACCTCACATTACATGTTCTGCTCAATACATAGATACATCCTTCAATGTATTGCCTTGGTGCAATATTATTCGCGAACTAATTTGCCAGTTTGCAATATTTTGTCTTTATCTTTTACTGTATAAAAATAAATGCCCTGGTTAAGAAAATTCGTTTCAACAATATTCAATTGTGGAATTAAAACTTTGCTAATTATTTTTACTCCTAAAACATTATATACAGAGAATTCTAAATTTGTTTGAACCACATCATTTACAACAACGTTTATTGAACTCGAAAAAGGATTTGGGTAAACACTTACTGTTTGAGATGTATTTGGGATATCCGAAAAAACAATATCTGTAGGAATCTCAATACTAAGTGATGCGTTTTGTGATGTACTACTAATAAAACACAATCCTGAAATGACAACATTATAGCTACTGCTGGTATCTGCATAACTTACATCAAGAATTGTTAGAGAATCAGTATTGGCGCCTAGTATATGACTACTGTTATCAATGTCTATTAGTCCTTTTCTCCACTGATATGTAAGGCTTGGTCCTGTTACTTCAACAGAAAACACAGCATTACTCCCAATTAACACAGCTTGATCTGTAGGTTGTGTAATAATAATCGGGGCCGCGTTAACCAAGACAGTGACAGAATTAGAATTTGAACAACCGGTTGCATCAATCGTTTCTGTTAAAACATAAGTTATTGTATCTGATGGACTTGCTGTGGGATTGGAAATTGTTGGGGAATTCAAATCAATTATTGGTGCCCAGAGGTAAGTATTCCCTGTAGTTGAAATGCCTCCTATGGCCACACTCTCGCCAAGACAAATAGCAACATTAGCGATTGTTGTGGCCAAAGGTAAAGGATTAACTGTTACAATAACAGAATTTGTTCTATAACAAGCTGTTACCGTATCTGTTTCTGTTAATGTGTAGATTGTTGATATTAATGGACTGGCATAAGGATTGGAACTTGTTGTTGAATTTAAACCTGTTGCCGGTGTCCAGCAATAAGAATGTCCGGGGATTGAAGCAGCGCCAAGTGATGCAAAGGTTCCGGTGCAAATAGAAACATCGCTTCCAGTTATTGCTGATGGCTGAGGGTTAACGGTTATTAAAATGTTATTGGAAATCACACTATTACAGGCGTTTGAGTCCGTAACGAAATAATCGCCGCTTGTGTTAACAATCAATGAAGGTGTTGATATGGATGCAGTATTGCTCCATGTTCCGCCAATATTTCCAGAAAGTATAACATATTGGTATTCACAAAAGGTTGTTGGGCCATCTACAGTTATTACAGAAGCGGTTAATACATTGTCTACTGTTACAGTAACAGAATTTGTATTAATACAAGCTGTGCTAGTGATAGTTTCTGTTAATGTGTACGTTGTTGTCACAGTGGGATTTGCCACAGGATTTGAAATTATTGAAGAACTTAAGCCGGTTGCCGGTGACCATTCGTATGTGTTTCCTACAACTGCAGTGGATCCAAGCACCTCACTATTTCCGTTACAAATAGCAATATTGTTTCCGACTGTGGCCATTGGTAAAGGATTAACAGTTACAACAATATGGTTGGATTCAATACTACAAAATGAATTAGAATTTACTACAAAATAATCATCACCGGTTATTACTGTTATTTCAGATGTTGATTCAGTATTGCTCCAAATACCATTGATATTTCCTGAAAGCACAACACTACCTCCTGAGCAAAAAGTTGTTGGTCCGGATGCTGAAATTACAGATGCTACGGGTTTTGCGGCTATAGTAATGGTATTATTTGTAAGAGAAATGGCTCCGGCAGTTGTATATGCCCTCCCCAAAAGAACAGCTCCGTCATTCAATGTAATGGCTCCATTGCTAACAATCGTGCCTCCGAAAGTTGAATTGGTGCCTAAAACAACAGCACCTACAACATGCCAATAAACATTACAAAGTGAAGCAGAATTTGTAAGAATGATATTTGAAGACGCGGCAGTTGTGAAAGTATCACCTATTTTTATTATAAATATTGCATTGGGGTTTCCCTGAGCATCCAAAGTTAAATCGCCGGTTAATGTAGAAGCTATTGTCTGACAATAAACACCAGGAGTAAGCACCTGTCCATTGCCCAGTCCAGGAGCTATGGTTGTTTCGCAAGCAATAGCTAACAAAGTAGTATTTACTAAATCCAGACTTGCAGCTGCTGCTGCGGAAACAGCATCTATGTTATGAATTTGCCCGTACAATGTGCCGGGAGGAAATGCTGTGAATGCACCAACATTATTGCCGACATCGCCGGTTACAATTGATGGTCCCACATTAGTAAATGCACCCGCGGAGGAGAACACAACAAAGTCTGAAGCATCGCCAAAGTCAATAGTTTGAGCATTATTCAATTTTGGAAAAAAAAGTAACAAGGACGTTATTACTAAAAGTAGAATTAATTTTTTCATTTTTGGTTTGATTTAGGATAATTAATATTTTTGTCAAAGGTAGAGTATCCCGTTTCGCTCAAACTATATGATTTAACATAAATGTTGAATGTTTTACTGTTAATCCACTTTAATACATATGTTAAATTTTTTTGGTTATACCAATTTGTCATATATCGCTGTTATTTGTGTTTGCAAAAACTTACAGCAACACAAAAGGTGTTTTTTGTTTTGAATCAGCTGCAAAGACAACGCAGTTTGCTTTGAAACAACTCACATTCTTCGCTAAACAAACAGTAGAAACATCTTTAAAAAACATTGTCTATTTTTGTTCCACAAAAACGAAACAAAACACTTGTGTTTTTTTCATTGATATGAAAGCCAAACGGACAAATTAAAAAACATCAACAAGATACAGCGATGAACAAACACATTTTTTTAGACACCATGACTGCATCATTGGGAAGTTTGGTTGCAGGCAAAAAAAAATTCTTTGTAAAGAGCATACAAAGTTCATCTTTTGAAGAACACATTGCTGCAACCCAAATTGATTGTCCCCAAATTACTGGTGAAGGAATTTTTGAGATAAAAGCAAAAACCTTAGTTGGAGAGCTAAACCCTGCATTGGGAATAGCTAAATGGATTGGCTTTGACTGTCCAACAATTATTTACCATCATGGCAACAATGAGCGTCCTTTTGATTACACAAATTTTGCAAAGAACTCATTTTACAAAATACTTGCAAAGCATAAACTTCAAATTCAAGCAAATTTACTGGTAGTCCGAGCCCCCTTTCATAATTGCAAATTAAGTTTCTATCAGGAGAAAATGACTGAACTTGCAAATTTTGTAGCCATGATATCAACATCGGTAAAATTTAATGAAACCATTGTTCAATACATGCAAAGTAAATCTAAAGCACCAGTTATTACTGCCGGGATTAGTCTTGGCGGATGGACAACAAACATTCATCGTGGAATATTCAATTCATCATCAGCCTATATCCCATTCATGGCCGGCACCCTACTTGGAGACTTATTCTTAAACAGTAAATATCGAAAATTGACATCTGACATAGCATTGCAGAACCCCGAACAGATCAAGAGCATTTTAAATTTTGACAAGTATTTTGTAACCATCAAAAACAAAAACCTTTTCCCTCTTTTAGGCAGGTATGATCAATTCATTGAATATAATTTCCAAAAAGAAAGCTACAACGGACATCCTCTAAAAACAATTGATTATGGACATATTACAGGATCACTTCAAACTAAAACTCTAAAAAACCACATTCTTGACGTTTTAAATACCCTGCAAACATAATTGTCAGGCACCTGTACTTCAGATTATTATTATATTTATCATGAAATAGAATTACAAAAACACACCATGAACAATTCATTGCAAAGAAAAAACATCGAATATCACAACACAGAATTGAAAAACAAGAACCAATGTACAACATAAAAAATCTGTGTAATCAGCGTAATCAGTCACATACCATTACATCGTGATAAATCGGAAAAAAAAGACCCAACAGAAAGACTGATTGATATATAAGTTTTTGTTCACCAGAACCCGATGGCAAATTAAACAACTGGGTTAAAGGCACATGGATTCTGAATTCATCATCAAAGAAGGAATAACATATGCCAATCAATTAGATGGCTGAGGGCAGAATGATCGCCAGTGCGCCTTCTGGCATCGCTTTCCAATTTTGTGTTAATAAACTCAATGACGTTCTTTTGCCGAAATAACGTGAGTATTCCTCACATCCTGATAAAATTGACTATCTGAAGTGTTTGAACAGACACATGATTTATAGTGCCGATTTGTAACAATTTTTGTAAATTTGCAGGAATTGATTCATCTTTTTAAAAAATTATATACTATGACAACAATTAAAATTGGAATTAACGGATTTGGACGCATTGGTCGTTTGGTTTTTCGTGCAAGTATTCAGCGCGATGACATGGAGGTGGTTGGCATCAACGACCTGATTGAACCTGAATATCTGGCTTATCTTCTCAGATATGACACAATTCATGGCAAATTCAACGGTGACGTGGCTGTTGAAGGCAACAATCTTGTTGTGAACGGCAAAAAAATCAGAGTTACGGCTGAAAAAGACCCTGCAAATCTCAAATGGAATGAAGTGGGAGCAGAATATGTGGTTGAATCAACCGGACTGTTTACCACCAAAGAAAGATGCATGGCACACATTGCAGCCGGTGCAAAACGAGTGGTTATTTCAGCACCTGCAAAAGACGAAACTCCAATGTTTGTGATGGGTGTTAATCAAGACACATACAAAGGCGAAGAAGTGGTTTCCAACGCATCATGCACAACAAATTGTCTGGCACCACTGGCAAAAGTTATACATGACAATTTCGGCATTGCCGACGGACTGATGACCACAGTGCACGCCACTACAGCCACACAAAAAACCGTTGACGGTCCTTCGGGCAAAGACTGGAGAGGCGGACGTGCAGCATCAGGAAATATCATCCCATCATCAACAGGAGCAGCAAAAGCGGTTACTGTTGTTATTCCTGAACTGAAAGGCAAACTCACAGGAATGGCATTCCGGGTGCCCACACTCAATGTTTCGGTGGTTGATCTCACTGTGAGACTTGAAAAAAGCACAACCTACGAAGAAATTAAAGCCGCACTGAAAAAAGCATCAGAAAACGAACTGAAAGGAATTTTGGGATATACTGAAGAAGCAGTGGTTTCATCTGACTTCATCGGTGATGCAAGAACATCCATATTTGATGCAGGAGCTGGCATTATGCTCAATCCCAACTTTGTGAAGCTGGTGGCATGGTATGATAATGAGTGGGGGTATTCTTGTAAGGTGCTTGATCTGGTAGAGTTTATGAGTAAAAGATAAAAGATAAAAGTAAAAAGAAAAAAGATTTTTTTGTGATTTGTCTGATATGTGAGATAATTAAATTTTGGAGAATAAATTATGAATGAGCTTGCGAAACGGTTGTTTGATTTTGCAACAAGAGTAATTTTGTTTGTGAGGACATTGCCAGATGAACCTGAATACAGGGTTATCAGATATCAATTGGTAAAAAGTGCTGCATCTGGAGGTTCAAATTACGAAGAAGCTCAGGCTGGCTCGTCAAGACCTGATTTTAATAATAAAAACAGAATATCACTACGGGAAATAAGAGAATCAAACTATTGGTTAAGATTAGTTAAAGAAACACTAACATCAAATATCAATCAATTGAACAAAGAAGAATTGGATTCATTGATTCAGGAATCACATGAATTAAAACTTATACTTGGCAGTATTGTTCAAAAAACCAGAAAAAAATAGCTTTTCTCGCTTAACTTGCTGATAAACTGCAAATTATTGATTCTGATTTCTTTTTTTCTTGCCAAATCTACTCTTTTATGTTTTTACTTTTATCTTTGTACCTTTGTCTTTTGTCTTTTCAACTATTTTTTTTCTTATGACCATCACATCATCAATCATCAAGCTTACCAACATTCAGCGTCATTACAGGATGGGAGCTGAGATTATCAGGGCTGTTGAAAACATCAGTCTGAATATTAACCGCAACGAATATGTTGCATTGATGGGTCCATCGGGCTCGGGAAAATCCACTTTGATGAATGTGATTGGATGTTTGGACACCCCCACATCGGGGGAATACATTCTGAACAATAAAAATGTAAGTGAAATGACTGACAATGAGTTGGCAGAAGTTCGCAACAGTGAAATTGGGTTTGTTTTTCAAACGTTTAATCTGTTGCCCCGTTACACAGCGCTTGACAATGTGATATTGCCATTGATTTATGCAGGGGTATCAAAGGCTGACCGACTGAAACGAGGAGAGGATATATTAGAAAAAGTTGGGCTTGGCGACAGGATGAAACATAAGCCCAACGAGTTGAGCGGAGGCCAGTGTCAGCGTGTTGCTGTTGGGAGGGCATTGATTAATAACCCATCTATCATTTTGGCAGATGAACCAACGGGAAATCTTGATTCACGCATTTCTCTTGAAATCATGGGGTTATTTCAAAAAATTCATGAGGAGGGAAACACTGTTATATTGGTTACCCACGAAGAAGACATTGCCCGTTATGCACACCGCATCATTCGTCTGCGGGACGGAAATGTTGAAAGCGACGAATTGAATTCTGATGTATTGCAGGTTTAGTTGCAAATTGACACAACTCCACCTTCATCTCTTTCTGAAACAGTAGCCACCACAACTCCATTACGTTTGATTGTGCCTGATTTTCCTCTGAAAACAGAAATCACAACTGACCCCTGTCCGTTAATCACATAGGTTTGCTGGTCATTTACTGTGAGAGTAAAAGATTCGTTGCAATTATTTTTTGCAGTAACTTTATAGTAGTTTTTTACTTCGCGTTCTGCATCTTCGGCATCGCTTTGAGCCATTTCGGTCTCATTTGCCTGTCTCCATGCATCCCTGCCCACATATTTTTCAATCCATTCGGACATTTCCTTTTCGGGATCGAAAGTGGAGTTTTCATCAATTAAATCGGCCATTTTCAATAAATCAACTTCATGATCTTCTGAATTATCGTAGGTAATTTCTCCATATCCGTTCTGAATACGCTGACCCTCTTTTTCAAGAAATGTGGATACTTTGAGCAGGTGTTTTCCTTTAGGCAATGCATGAAGCACTCTCACAAAATTGCCACTCCAGTCGTGCCTGAACACGATACTGACATTGTCCCACGGATCTGGAATCAGATTCACTTTCCAATAGTCATATTCAGGACCATTTGCTGTATACACATGTCTGTGAATAATTTCATCGCCCAAAGCAACTTCAAAATAGAACACAATTTCCTGCCCTTTAAAATCATCGGGGATGTTGTTCATAGGACGATTATGATATGTAAGAATAAAATCTCCGGGGCCAAAACTGGCTTCTTTCCAATGACCGTAATCCATCATTGAGCCACCAGATGTAACCTCAAAACCAAGATTTTTGTCTTGAGCAAACAATCCACCCATTACAAGTGAAGTTATAAGAATTGATACAATGTTTTTCATAGATGTTAAGAGTTAAATTTCTGCAAATATATGGGAAATATTTTTACATAGAATGGTATTTTTCATGCATAAAAAAATTTACACTCACCGCGCTGATTTTTTCATAACTTTGCATATGAAAACCAGAATCAATGAACAACAACTGGAAAATTTACACAAAAAAGGGAGATAAGGGTGAAACATCTCTTATTGGGGGAAGTCGAGTTTTGAAATCACACATACGCATTGAAGCCTACGGCACTGTTGACGAGCTGAACAGTTATGCCGGATGGCTCAGAGACAGCATATCCGATTCCCATCATAAAAAATCACTATTAACAATTCAGAACACATTGTTTTTGCTTGAGTCACATCTGGCGTGGGAGCCGGGCACAAAAGCAGATCATGTGCCACCATTTAAGGATAAAGAAATCAGCTTTCTTGAGAAAGAAATTGATAAAATGGAAAAAAAACTTCCCGCTCTGGCCAATTTTGTTATTCCGGGAGGACATCCGCACAACTCATTGTGTCATGTTTGTCGTACAGTTTCACGCCGGGCCGAAAGGATAATTATTGCGTTGAACCAGGAAGAAGAAGTTGCTGATTTTGTATTAAAGTATATGAACCGTCTATCCGACTATTTCTTTGTGCTTGCACGAGAGCTGAGCAGGCTTAATGATGCAGAAGAAATTGTTTGGAAAGGATAAAAATAAATTATGAGAAAGAAGCATCTGAGTGGTTTAACTCAATTTGTTTCAATCTGAGATTACGATATGACGAAAAGCTTTTTTTGGCACTTATGGCAAAGGAAAATGTTTCAAGGCTTACAAATGCAAGTTCCACACAGTATGGCTTTGCATTGGGTGGTGCTGTTTTTGACAGCAGGCTTATGTTTGGAATTGGCATTAACAAAACAATACATACAAGAAAATGGGTTTATTCTCCGTTTTTGATTTATTCATTATAAAAAAGGTATTTGCAATAATATTTTAATTAATTTTGGCACCCCGAATAAAAGATAAATAACAAATATATGACAGCGAAAGAAAAACCTCAGGAAAACAATGCATTAAACTCCTTGTCAATTCTGTTTTTTTTGTGGAAATGGAGAAAAATACTCATAATTATTACAGGTGCAACGGTCATTGTATCAGCTGCTGTATCATTGATGATTACACCCAAGTATGAGTCGACAGTGATTATGTTTCCCACATCCACCAACTCTATTTCCAAGTCATTAATTGCTGACAATTATGGAGAGAAGAAGGATATCATGGAGTTTGGAGAGGAAGAGCAATCCGAACAATTGCTACAAGTACTAAATTCCAGTCTCATTCGTGACCGCATTGTTGCAAAATATGATTTATTTTCACATTATGAGATAAGCCCTGAGGACAGATATCGCCAAACGAAATTGCAAAAGGAATATGCAGCAAACATCAAATTCAACCGCACGAAATATATGGCTGTTGAAATTTCGGTAATGGACAAGGATCCTCAGATGGCAGCAGATATTGCCAATGATATTGCCGCGCTTCTTGACTCTGTGATGAATGAGATGCAAAAAGAACGAGCTATCAAGGGATTTCACATTGTTGAAAACACATATAATAAACTCCAGGCCGACATAAACCGCATGGAAGATTCACTTACATGGCTCAGATCCAAAGGTGTTTTTGATTATGAATCACAGTCAGAGCGTATTTTTGAACAATTCTCAAAAGAAGTAGCTGCAGGAAACACAAGAGGTGTTGAATCTCTTCAGAATCAACTTGATACACTAGCAAAATACGGTGGCGCTTATGTTTCACTAAGAGATGCTCTTGAACATGAAAAAAAGCAACTTGTGAACATAAAACTCAAATATGAAGAAGCAAAAATTGACGCAGAAGAATTTCTTCCTCATAAGTTTATTGTGGACAGAGCTTACAAAGCAGAGAAAAAAGCATATCCTGTCAGATGGATGATTGTGATTGTGTCAACCCTTTCTGTATTTTTTCTGTCTGTTATAGGGCTTATCATTTTTGAAAACATTAAAAGTTTTAAAACCATAAACGAATAATGCAGATGAATAAATTTGAGAACATCAATTATCTCGCTGTCATTTTAAGATGGAAAAAATCACTTGGACTTGTCTTTATCATTGCTGCAATACTTTCTGTAGTATTTACTGGCACTAAGTTCATTAAACCACTTTATAAATCTACAGCATTAGTATACCCTGTAAACATCTTTAGTTATTCTGAAGAATCTGAGACTGAACAAATGCTTCAGATTCTTGGTTCTGATGATATGAAAAGAACCGTGATAGATTCACTTGATCTTTTCAGACATTACAAAATTGACAGGGATGAACCCTATGCCTATGAAAAAGTAATTAGAAAATTCGATAAGCGAGTGTCTATCAAACGCACACAATATGAATCAGTCAAGATTGAGGCTCTTGACCGGTCTCCAAAAGTTGCTTTCTATATTGTAAATGAGATTCTTGAGGCATACAATGTAATTACTCTTCAACTCATGAAGAAAAAAGCTGAAGAAGTCCTATTGATTAAAGAAACCCTATTCAGGCAAAAAAACCAAGAAGTGGATTCACTCAGGATATTGGTTGACACACTCATTAACCAATCCAACCTGGCAGAATACAACATCCTGAAAGAGTCAATGAGAGGTAGTTTTCAGTATCTGCAAAACGGGAACAATGCTTCTGAAACCATGGAAACAATGTCAGAAAAATCTCTGGAATTGTTTTTCAATCAACGTCTGCTTGAAAGCGAACTTGTTGTTTTGATTGAGCTTAAAAAAGAATATGAACTTGCTCTTTCTGATGTAAATAAACATCTTGAATTTACTGATGTTATTTCAGCACCAGTGGTTGCACAAAAAAAATCATACCCCATCAGATGGCTTATTGTCATTCTTAGCATGGCCGCAACAATGTTTTGTGCATTTATTGTTATTCTGATTATTGACAAAAACCAACAGAAAATTCAGAATGAATCTTAAACTGAATCTGCCTAGAATACCTTTGAATGATAAAACAGGATCAATTATCCTTGTTATTATCAGTATATGTTTTACTGCATTAAACCTTACTTTTATATATTATAATAATTATCTGTTTGCTCTTCTTCCGCTTTTACTGGTGATTGCCTATTTATATTTTACCAATTTAAAGTTTGTTTTTTTTCTGACAATTTTATCAACACCGCTTTCATTTAATCTTGTTTTTGAAGACATGAATATGGGAATCAATGTTCCTTCTGAGCCTCTTCTGCTTGGAATTATGGTTTTGTTTATCTTCAAATTACTCTATGAACGACCATTAAACAGAAAGGAACTTACGCATCCCATTTCAATTTTTATATTTTTGCAACTTGGATGGATGCTTATCACTGTTCTTACCAGTCAGCTTCCTCTTATATCGGCCAAGTATTTTTTAATGCAATTGTGGTTTGTTATTCCTGTCTTTCTTTTCGGACAACTTATTCTCAGGTCAAAGAAAGATATCTATCTGTTTTTTCTTCTCATCATTATCGGTATTTCAATCACTGTCATTTACACAACCATCCATCATGCCATGAATGGTTTTGCCGAAAAATCAGGCAACTGGGTTATGCAACCATTTTACAATGACCATACTGCCTATGGTGCAATTTTGGCAATGGTTTTGCCTGTTGTTGCCGGAATGGCATTTTTTAGCAAACTGGAAAAATATACCCGCATTTATCTCACAATAGCAACTCTTCTCTTTCTTACCGGTATCTTTCTTTCCTTTAGCAGGGCAACATGGCTGAGTGTTGCAATTTCCCTGGTCTTTTTATTTATCCTTGTTTACAGGGTTAAATTTAAATGGATATTCTCCGGTCTTGTTGTGGCTGGTTTCATTTTATTCCTCAATTACGACAATCTCATGCAAAAGCTTGAGAAAAACAAACAGGATTCTTCCGCACACTTTGTTGAACACGTGCAGTCAATCACCAACATAAAAACTGATGCATCCAACCTTGAAAGAATCAACAGATGGAAAGCTGCTTTCCGAATGTTTGAGGAATTTCCAGTATTTGGCACAGGACCAGGCACTTATCAGTTTCTTTATGCCCCCTATCAGAAATCCAAAGACAGGACAATTGTCAGCACAAATGCAGGTGATCTGGGAAATGCACATAGCGAATATATATCTCCTCTTGTTGAAAGAGGTGTTCCCGGACTTATTTTCTTTCTCTCAATTGTTATCTCTGTGTATATCATTGGCATCAGAACATATCGAAGACTTCGGGACAAAGAACTGAAAATGGTTATTGCGGTTATTCTCACTGGGATGTTTTCTTATCTTATGCATGGATTTCTCAACAACTTTTTAGACACTGACCATGCTTCTGTTGTGTTTTGGGGATTTATTGCAATTATTGTTCAACTTTCAATTTTTTCCAAATCAGAAGCAAATAACAAAGAAGTTGCTGAATAACAATCTTTGCCCCCCTGTTTTTCTGGCTATAAAAAGCTTTTCATTTATTACTCCATTTGAAGCTGTCTCAGAGAGCAGGAGTTCCTGACTCTACTGGTTAAAACCCGCAGCTTTGTAGTGAAAATAAATGAATCACTGGCATAAACACACCGAAGCATGTTTGTGAGTGAATAAAAAATCAACTCAACAAAACCGTGTGTTTTGTATGGGAATTATCCGAAACTCAGGGGGAAAAGTTATAAAAAAAATGCTGTCCGACATTTTACATTTCGAACAGCATTCCACAAATTTAAAAAACATCTTTAAATTAACTCAACATTATATTTTTTAGCAAATACTTTCTGAGTTTCAAGAAATTTCTCGTTTTGAGCATTTGTTGCTTCAAGAATTGCATCCAGAATAACAACAATATTCTCAGCTGATTCATCATCCACTTCACTTACATCAGGATATACTTCCATGAAATCAATGATTACTAAATAATACTCTTCCAATTGTTCTTTATGCACTTTAAGTAAATCAATCATTGCAACTCTAAACTCATCCTCATCGTCAAAAGGTTTCATCTCTTCATATTTTGTTAAGAGTTCATTCACTTTTGCTGTATAAGCATCATAGGATTTTTTGGAGGCAGGATAATCATAATAATCATAGATATTTTCTACAATTTCATTTTCCATCATAATTAATTCTGACTGATCAGCAACAATACCATCATTGTAACTGATAACATCTTCCGTTGAAGGTCCGCAAGCTGCAAAAACAAGCACCAGTGCTACTGCAGCCAATTGTAATAGTTTTCTCATTTTTTTCCTTTTTTTAATTGTTATGCTGCAAATATAAAAATAAAATTGAAATACGCACCCACAAAATGAATTTTTTTTAATATCAGCAAAAAAACTTAAAAATCAAGGTCCTCTTCATCTTCATTCCCACTCATTTGATTTTCAAATAATTTCTTTTCCTTGATAATTTTTATATCAAGTTCCTGAATCAGATTATCCAATTCATTCATTTGCTCGTCTTCAAGCTGATCCAGAGTTTGGGCAAATTCATAAAACCCATAACACTTTCGCAGATATGAATCATAAAACGCTTCCAGTGTTTCCAGGTAGCATATAAAAGCATTGATACAATTCATGTTGCTCTCTTCAGCATCCATGGATTTATACTTCTCTTTCAATTTTCGAGAACAATCAGAAAACAACACAAAACACTCATCTGCAACTTTCTTTTCTTCAAACATAACAGCACTTTGAGCTTGATAAAACACTTCATTTATCTGTTCATAATCTTTCAGAATTGTATCTTTTATTTCATCACATTGTTCCATATCTGTTGATTTTATATCATTTGACCGGCGAAGACCGCACGAACAAAACAACATAAGTATAGTCAATGATAATGTTAATCTCTGTTTCTTCATTTTTGCTGCATTACTGCACAAAGATAAAGTTTTTCACAATAATGTAGTTACTGAAAATTGGTAACTGTTTATCCCCAAAACGCAGAAGTCAACCACAGAAAAACGCGTGAAACTTCCCGTTACACATGCATCATAGCTGATATTACGAAGCAAGAAATCCTAATTTTCCCTCAGCACATATTCATCATATTCCAGTTCAAACCTCAGTTTATGCTTTGATTCTTCAATTGCAAGAAGCTGAAACACTTTCTTCAAATCAGAATTTTCAACCCTTTCAGCAATTGCCATATACAGTTTAAAAGCTGCTTTTTCACGACTCATTGCCAGCTTCAGCGCTTGTTCATATGTCATTTTATCAGATGTTTCTTCAACAACTGTATAATCTGCAATTTTCAAATCCTGCACGTTCTCCTCTGTGAGTGTCATAATGCCATCTATTTGAATCTGTTTCAAACGAGCTTTATGGCTAATCTCTTCCTTTGCAAAATCCTCAAACACCTTTCTCATATCTTCAGTTGTGGCTTCGGCTGCAAGCTCTGTGTAAAACTCTATGGCTTTCTGTTCCTGCTCCATTGCAAAAACAAGGATTTCATTGACATTTTGAAATGCTTTCATAGTATTTTGATTTTATTTTTTTAAACATGATGAAAAAAACTCACAATACATTTTCTTTATCCCGTCACAACCGTGATTAAAACGACGTGCAAATCTTTCTTCCTCAGAAAATGCAAACTCCAGTTTTGTTTCATCAGAAGGCAAAACTTTTGCTATTTCATCATTCACTTCTGCAGCAGTTTCATACTTTTTCAATTCTGCCATTTCCATAAAACTGTTGAGAATTTTGACATTGCTTTGGTCAACAGGGGATTTAATCTGGCCTTCAAAAATCTGCACACGTTTTTGTGTATTGGTAAATGAGCCACCCTCTTCATAGGGCAGATTCATTGGCAACACCAGGTCAGCCAGTTTTGCAGTAGGAGTCATAAACACATCCTGAACACAAATGAAAGATGTGTTGCAAACAAGCTCATTTACATCTTTATCATCAACAGCACAACCAACAGGATCTTCACCAAAAATAAAGAGATTTTTAATTTTATAGTTTTTTAAATCCTCAACAAGACTAAAATCTCTGACCATTGGCAAATCATTTGTTTTCCATTCTGCCATAAGCAGACTTCTATATTCGCTATCATCCATACTTTTTAAACCAGGTCCTGTCTTGGGACAAATTCCCATATCTGTCAGTCCTTGAGAATTACTATTTTCTTTCAGTGCGATTATTCCTGCAGATGTTTTCCCTGTTTTTCCTGTAATCATACCCAATGCAGCAATTTCAAGTGCTGTGTATCCGTCAACATTTCTCTCTGCAAAAATCAAGATTGATTCATGTACATTATTATAATTATTGACAAAATCTTCAAGTGATTGTTTTTCAACTCCTGCTTTCTTAAGCAACGAATCATAATCTTTCTGCACCAGACTATTTTTGTATGCATCAAAACCCTCAGTGCGATCGTTGATAAACATCATGTTATGCTTATTGTTACTGATGAGATAATGATTAGCAGCCTGAATAAAGGCGTGATACGATTTTATTCTTAAAATGTTATCTGCTTTATGATCCACAAGACTGTTTTCCTGAGTTGTCACCACTGTCAGTTTAGTTCCTTTTGTATATTTTGCATTCTGCACCATAAAACTCACAACAGCATTTTCGCGGTTGATTTCAGTTCCAAAAAGAACCACATTTTTTGCATCTGAAATTTGTTCAAAAGGAACATTTTCAACTGAATCAGTTCTGTATCCTTTCCCTCTTTCCAAATACTGGAAACTGGCTACATTATTTGTCTTCACTCCGGCACGTGCAAATTTTTGAATCAAATATTGCTCCTCGTTGCTTAAACGAGCACCTGCAAAGAAGGCATTTTCATCAGGACTTACAGATTTTATCTTTGTTTTTATTATTTCAAAAGCCTCATCCCATGTAACTTCCACTAATTTGCCATCTTTTTTTGCCAGTGGTTTTGTAACTCTCTCATTATTGAATAATCTGTATCCAAATCTTGGAAATCGACAAATATTTCCATTTTTGTTGATTTCACCATTTGAACCCTCAGCCCCAAAAACAAACCCACTCACATGATGATACTCCACTTCACAGCCCACAGAACAGAAATTGCAAATGGCTTTGAACGTATCAGTTTTCACGGGTCCTGGTTTGAAGGCTTTATTTTCTGAAATTGCAGCTGTTGGACAAGTGGAAATACACATTCCACAACTTTCACAATGCGTTTCTGTTAAAGACAATCCCATGCTAGGTGCCACAAACGTATCATACCCCCTGTTTACAAAACCCAGTGCATTTGCGCCAACCACTTCACGGCAAATTCTGATACATCTTCCACACAAAATACATTTATTATTGTCAATTTCAACAAAAGGATGTGAAAAATCCACTTCATATTCCTTATATTCACCAGAAAAATGTTTTTGCTCAGCTTTGTAATCTGTAGCATGTTTTTTCAAATCACATGTATAATATGCCGAACATCCACATTCCAAACATCTTGCTGTTTCATGTTTTGCAACATTATCACCAGCATATCCAAGTTCAACTTCATCGAAATTCATGCGTTTATCGGGATCAAGCACTGGCATTTCTTCACGCAGTTGTTTTTTATAGTTCGACACATAATCTTCGTTCTTTTGTTCCCTGAAATTTTCGCGTTTGCTGATAAACTCAAACCCATTGTTTACAATTGGTTGTCCAGTGAGATACTGATGACAGCTCTGTGAAGCAATGCGTGCCTGATATATGGCTTCAATTACAGTTGCTGGGCCTGAAACACAGTCTCCTGCTGAAAACACACCGGGAATTCCTGTTTCAAATGTATTGGGATTTGCATCCACATCACCCCATTTGTTTAGCTTGAACTCACCTTCTTTTGCATGCTCATTCATGTCATTAATGAAGTTGACATCTGTTTTCTGACCGATGGCAGCAAGCAAATAATCAAGTTCAATATCATGCTCAGATCCTTCCTGAGGAACAGGACGACGACGACCAGAATCATCGGGTTCACCAAGAACCATTTTAACACAAGTTACAGATTTCAGAACTCCATTTTCATCTTTATTCACTCTGGTTGGATTGGTAAGAAACATATATTCAACACCTTCCAGTTTTGATTCATGAATTTCAATGGGGTTGGCAGGCATCTCCTTTTCGGTACGTCTGTAAATCACATACACTTTTTCTGCGCCGCACCTGATTGATGTTCTGCAGCAATCCATTGCAGTATTTCCACCACCAACAACAGCAACAGTTTTTCCTTTAAAATCATATACTTGTCCGGTCATGGCCATATTTCTCAGAAAATCAATTCCTGAAAAAACATTTTCTGCGTCATCGCCTTCAACACCTACAAGTGTTCCCTTCTGAGAACCAATGGTTACCACTGTTGCATCATATTTTTCACGCAAGTCTTTATAGCTCAGATTATCACCAAGATTTTGGTTGCAGTATATATTTACACCCAGGTCAGTAATGGTCTTTACTTCACTATCAATCAACTCATTTGGAAGACGATACTGGGGGATGCCATATCTGAGCCATCCGCCCACTGCAGGAGCAGCCTCATAGATATCACACTGATGTCCCTTCTGTTGAAGAAAATATGCAGCAGAAAGACCGCCGGGACCACCACCGATGATGGCAATTTTTTTACCTGTTGAAGGAGCTACTAGTGGTTTATATGGTTTTCCTGATTCAAGATCTTTATCGGCAGCAAAGCGCTTAAGGTAATCAATCCCAACGCCTGTATTCTCGTCAAGCAAATTTCTTCTGCATGCTACTTCACAAGGTCTCACACAAACACGTCCGCAAATAGCGGGCAGAGGATTGGTTTGTTTAATAAGTCCAATAGCTTCTGAGTACAACCCTTTTTCAATAAGAGATATATATCCCTGCACATCAACACCTGCAGGACAAGTCATTTTACACGGAGCCACACAATCTGCATAGTGATTGCTCAAAAGCAAATCCAATGCTGATTTACGTGCCTTAGCAACTTCTTCATTTTCGGAGTCAATGACCATTCCTTCTGTGATTTTTGTAGAACAGGATGGCTGCATTCCCCTCATTTTATCAACATGTACAACACATACAAAACAAGAAGAGAAGGGTTCTATTCTGGGATCATGACATAAGGTAGGAATTTCATATCCATGACGTTTTGCCAGCTCAAGAATTGATTCACCCTCATGGCCGACAACCGGTTTTCCGTTAAGAATTACATTTATTGTGTTCATTAATCTGAATTTTTTTGGTTACTCAATATGAATTGCTTCAAATTTACATTTTGTATAACACATACCACACTTGATACATGCATCCTGTTCAACAAAGTGAACTTCCTTACGAGCCCCTGTGATACAGTTGGAGGGACAGTTCTTTGCACAAACTGTACATCCTGTGCATTTATCAGGAATTACTGTATAAGTAAGGAGCGGTTTGCACACTTTTGCAGGACATTTTTTCTCAACAATATGAGCAATGTATTCATCCCTGAAATATTTCAGTGTTGTCAGCACAGGATTGGGTGCCGTTTGTCCAAGTCCGCACAATGAGTTATCTTTTATCTTGTGAGACAACTCTTCAAGCATTTCAATATCTTCTTCTTTTCCGTGACCTTCGGTAATACGGACAAGAATTTCAAGCATTCTTTTTGTACCGATGCGGCAAAATGTACATTTTCCACATGATTCTTTTTGTGTAAAGTCAAGGAAAAATTTTGCCATGTCCACCATACATGTGGTTTCGTCCATAACAACCATACCACCTGAACCCATGATTGCACCTGTTGCATTGACAGAGTCATAATCCACAATGGTATCACTCAGATATGAAGGAATACAACCACCTGATGGTCCGCCAAGCTGAACAGCTTTAAACTGTTTTCCACCCTGAATTCCGCCACCCAGTTCAAAAATTACATCTTTAATTGAAATTCCCATGGGAACTTCAACCAATCCGCCGTTATTAATCTTCCCTGCAAGTGCAAACACTTTTGTTCCCTTGCTTTTTTCAGTTCCATATTGTGCATATTTCTCAGGACCATTGGCAATAATCCAGGGAACATTTGCCCAGGTTTCCACATTATTAATATTGGTTGGTTTTCTGTACAAACCTGAAACAGCAGGAAAAGGAGGACGACGGCGTGGCATTCCGCGTTCACCTTCTATAGAAGCAATGAGAGCAGTTTCTTCTCCACATACAAAAGCACCTGCACCTTCTTTCACATACATATCAAAATGAAAACCTTCCTTTCCGAAAATATTTTTTCCAAGATACCCCTTTGCACGAGCCTGATCAATGGCAATGTTCAGCCGTTTGATTGCAAGGGGATATTCAGCTCTGCAATATATAACACCTTCGTTGGCCCCAATACAGTATGCCCCGATAATCATTCCCTCAATCACGGCATGTGGATCACCTTCGAGCAAACTTCTGTCCATAAATGCGCCGGGGTCACCCTCGTCAGCATTACAAATAACAAATTTTTCATCACCGGGACTGTTAAAAGCAAATTTCCATTTGAGACCTGTAGAAAAGCCTCCGCCACCTCTTCCTCTGAGGCCGGAATCAAGCATCATTTGTATCACCTGTTCTCGTGAAAGTGCTTCCCCAAGTATCTTATTCACTGCTGTATATCCACCACTTTCAATATATTCTTCAATTAGATTACCCTTTTCATTCCCCAACTCTTTTACT
>CAZGIW010000038.1:0-35780 GCA_964526285.1 uncultured Bacteroidales bacterium
CCATTAATCAAATTCAACCTCAGAAAACTCAATTTTAACATTTATTAACTTGCATTGAGCTGTATTATGTTGTATCTTTGTGCCCTAATTCTAAAACAATCAATATGAAAAAATCGTTTTGCCCCCCCCTAACGGGCTATTATTCAATTAGTTGTGCAATTGTGTTTTGTTTTTCAATTTATTTTGCAAATGCTCAGGGCGGACAACCCATGTGGAAGCTGGACGGAAATTCTGTTGCCACAGGAAAATTTCTGGGCACCACAAACAACGAGCCGCTGATTTTTAAATCGAACAACACCGAAGGATTTCGTTTGCTGCCCGATGGGAGTGTTGACTTTTCAGGCAATGAATTGTTCAATATTGGTTTTTTGAACGTTGAATATTCAAAATTTGACAGTTTGAATATTACAAAAAAACTAAAAGTTGGCAGCAACAGCATTGTTATAGAAAATTCAGTTGTTAATCATATATACACAACAGATGCATCTGGTAGCTTATTTTTGCAATCACAGGCATATGATCAAAACACGATTTTGAACTTTGGCAATAAAGGAAACGTGGGAATAGGCACAGATTCTCCACAAAAAAGACTTCATATTAAAGATATAAAACCTTATCATGACCCCAAAATTGCACTTTATCCATCTGATGATATGTCTGACAGCACTATCAATGCAATGAAACAGGAAATGTTGGACAGCATTGTTGCCAATAGTGAACACAGAGGTTCATTGCGTTTGGAGCTGCAGGTTACGGGTGGACTTGTAGGTTCTGGCTTGTCAGTTTGGGATATTCAGCCCGGAGCTAGTCATGAATCAGATCGTTCATCACTGCATTTTGTTGATGCCAAAGGCGAAAACACAGTAATGACCATGGTGAACAATGGAAGAATAGGCATCGGCACACTGGCACCAAACCAAAGGTTGCACATACACGAAGGCAATGTGCTCATATCAGGACAAAACAGTAGTTTGTTGTTTGGAAACGGAGAAAAGATTCCCGGAGTTGGTTGGGGCAACTGGGGTATAGAATATATTGTTGAAAATGCTACTTCTGGGGGCAATCAGGCAGGTTTAAATTTCTGGAAGCCATGGGGTGGAGCAGGCGGACATAAAAACTTTGCACTGTTTATTTCCAATAATGAGAATGTTGGCATTGGGACGGGTAATCCGGAGTATAGGTTGGATGTGGTTGCAAATTATAATGGATTAAGGGTTAAAACTAATCATAGTTTAGAATATGGATATTGCATTTTAGCAGAAGTAAACCTAAACAAAACAAAATCAATTGTCGTAAGAAATTCAGGAATGGAAAATTTTATTGTTTATGGCAATGGTGATGTTTTTGCAAGGAGAGTTAAGGTTACTTTAGATAGTTTTGCTGATTTTGTGTTTCATGATGATTATATCTTAGAACCTATTGAACACATTAAGGACTTTATTAGCGTCAATGGGCATTTACCTGATATACCAAAAGAAGAATATGTGTTAGAGAATGGTATTGAAATTGGTGAGTTTAGCACATTATTGTTGAAAAAAATAGAAGAATTGTATTTGTATTTAATAATTCAAAATGAAAGAATTAATGAGTTAGAGTTGTTACTTGAAAATCAATAATATCTATGAATTACTTTGAAAAATATCTGATTATGTTATGCTTTTCTTTATTAACTTATTTGAATAAAGCATTGTCTCAAGAATTAACTTTTAAAAGAACAAGTTATTCTTATGACATAAATATATTTTCCTCTGCAAAACAGAATTATCAACCCTCTGATATTCCATATTCATTCAATCTTTTTCAAGGAAAAAGCAGATTTGGTATTAATACCTCATTTTTACTACACTACTCAATATTTAACAGCTTGAGTGCAGGAATAGGGATGGGCTATGCTCAAAAGAATTATTATTATGACTATACAAGCAATATTATTCCTTATTCTCATTTTTTACAATACAATTATTTTATTATTCCAACAAAACTCTCTTATTACTTTTTCTTAAGTAACAGACTAACTTTAGATTGTTCTGTTGGAATGAATAAACATGTATTTATATCCTTTAAACACAAAAGCAGCAATCCAGATGTTTTAGCAGCAATATTTACTTCCAGCAATAACTCTAATTATTATTCTTTTCCTATTAGTATAGGGGTTAATTATAGTATTAGTGAAAGGGTGAAGATCCCATTAGCATTAACTGTTGAGTATAACAATTTTGATATTTGCAATGTCGTTTATGGCAGATTATTAACAAAAAAATCATATTTAATTGGAATAAAATCAGGCTTTATATTAAAATAAAATAACATGAAAAACTTATATTTATTTATTATTATTGTTTTTTTCTGCATGGTGTCAAACCAAGGGAGAGGACAAACAACATACAATATTGTTCCAAATAGCGATTTTGAATTTGGAAGCACTCCTTTATGTTTCGATCACTCATATATTCCTATACTTGTTGAAGAAAAAATTAATTTTTGGAAATCAGCTAAAGGAACTCCTGATTGGATGGATGTTAGTTTATGCTTGTCAAGTATCAATATTTACAACACATCCCCAGATTATTTAACTTTTAATCATTTTCCTTCAAATAGATTTATACGACTAGGTCCTGAAGCAATAAGAGTTGGTATTCAATACCTAACGCCAGGAAAAAAATATATTCTAAGAATAAAAATTGCACCAGCAACTCCTAATCATTGGAATCCAGAAAACAATCAACAAATTAAAGTACTATTAACAAAATTCAGTCAACATTGGGCCTCAGACCCAAATTGGTTTGGTGGTGGTAATATTAAAGAAGAGATTGCAACTTTTAATATTCATGGGAATTTATCTCCTGTTAATTTTCAATGGCATCATCGTGAGATTACATTTACAGCACCAACGACTGCGGATCAATTAGGAAATTTGATAATATTGTGCTCTAAAGGAACTGTTTTTATTGATGATGTTGAACTATTTGAAATCTGTTCAGAAAATCTGATATTTGAAAACACAACGTTTTCTTACAAAGAACCTGTTTATGAAAGCGATAAATATATTTATGCGGGATATGATATATCCAATCCTCCCCCGGGTTTTGGGAATGTAATTGTACAACAGAATTCGGATGTTAAATTTAAAGCAGGCAAAGCTATCATTTTAGAACATGGTTTTGAAGCTGAACATGGAAGCGATTTTGAGGCATGGATTGAGCCTTGTGATGGCTGGGATAACCCAGCCAACTTAAAAGAATTATGTATAAGACCTGGTGATTGCATAAATATTGGAGGGAACTACAATCCATTTTTTAATTATTCTTGGAGCCCATCTTTTTATTTAGATAATCCACATATTCCAAACCCTGTTGCTTGTTTGCCCAATTCTGAATTTGGCACTATTATATATACACTAACAATAACTGATGATATCGGGAATCAAATTGGAATGCCAATAGAAGTAGAATTGAGTTATTATCCTTCTACTCCAATGTATGGATTAAGTGTGACCAATCACCCTCTCCCTAACGAAGCTACAATGTTTTGGCATTGTGATTTATCTTTCCAATATAATACAGAAAAAATTGTTGTTTTATTAAATAATCACACAGGAACAATAAAAGAATATGAACTTAATGCAGGTTCTGACTGGGCATATACAAATAATTTGTCCAATATTAATTTGCATTTTTCAACAGAACCAGATTTTTTCCAACCAGGTCTATACTTTATTAATATTGGATATAAGATTTTTTGTTCTAATCAATGGGTGTTTAATATTGGATATATTTTCAATCATGAAATTGGAGGATTTCTTTCATCTGAATCTTTGTTTTGCACTAATGACACCATCTTTTTTGATAATATTTACCATTATTTGTATTCTTTATTAGGCCCTCTTAACGAAAGTATTGATGAGTTGGTTTTTTTATGGGATTTTGGTGATGGCAATACTTCAAATACCGTTTTCCCTAAAAAGGTTTATCCTTCTGACGGCATTTACTTAATTAGTTTAAATATTGATGATGGCTTGATTTTCAATGAAACTTTATATCAAAATGTATATATTGATGACTGTATTAATAACAATAAATCATTTCAACCCCCAAACACGTACACACTTCAAAATGATAGTAATTCACTTCTAATTAGCCCTAATCCTTTTAGTGATAAAATTTATGTACACTTTGAAGTTGCAATTGAAGAACAAGTAAAAATTTCTCTTTATGATGTTTTTGGCAACTGTGTATCTGAAATCATGAATAAAGAAATGCCAAAGGGAAAACATTCTGTAACTTTTAATGATAGCTCACTTCCCCCCGGCATGTATTTCTGCATTATGCAAACTCCCACCCAGCGAAAGGTTTTGAAAGTTGTGAAGATGTAGGTTTGCGATTGTTTTTTTAAAAAGCGTGTTGACTAAAACCCTTTAGGGGATGTCCGACGAAGGTTCCCAGGGGCGAAGGGGTCACATCGCGAAGATAAAAAACAACAACAAACTAAGGACAATTTTTCAATATGTGATTGGAAAGGGATTCCCATCAGATCGTGATAAATCGGGATAAATTGTTGAGCAGTTACTTTGTTTTAAATTTGACAAAGTACAAGTAGTTACAAACTAAAAAAACAGCTATTAATACAACCTATTTCTCTTCAGGAGGTGCCTGATATTTGTTTCTTTTGTTGCTTTTTCCGAATAAGCTGAAATGGATGTAGCGGTCGGGGTTCAATCTCATATCCTCCAATAATAATTTCATTTCTTCAGAAGCCATTCTCAACTCATTGTATATGCTGTCATTTTCCAACAGAAGTCCCATGGAGCCTTGCCCTGCGTTGATTTTTGTTGTTATTTCACTCAGTTCACCCATTGATTTTTCAGCATTTTCAATGACTGATTTGAGGTTGCTCATGACAATGGTATCAGAGATATCGGAAAAATTATTTATAATGTTGGATATTTGCTCGTTACTGTTTTTGAGATTAAGAGTAATGGACTCAACATTGGAAACAATATTGCTGATTTTGCCTTGTTGATTGCGCAACAATGTGTCAATTGTGGATGATGCGCTTTCAAGACTGGCAATGGTGTATCTTATACTTTCAAATGTTTTGTCAAGATTTTCACGTGTTCTTTCATTGAAAATATACTGTACAACAACAAGTGCAGAATCAAATGATGCAAGAAGAGATTCTACTTTTGCTTTGAGAGGAAGCATCTGAACACTCACTTCGTCTTTCAGACTTGTTTCCATTTCTCCCTTTAGAAAATCTCCCGACTGTGCCCATGATTTTGAATCTCCAATTTGCAATACAATTGCCTTGGTCCCAAGCAAATCAGTGCTTTCAATGCGAGCTACGGTGTTTGCAGGGATATCAATATCTTCTGTTATAACAAATTTTACAATCAGATTGCCTGGTTTTTCTTTGCTGAAGGAAATATCAGATACCTGACCAATTTTATATCCGCTCACAATTACATTGCTTGAAACCAAAAGCCCGCTCACATCACTGTATTCAGCATAAAAGGTGCGATGACTTGAAAATACATCTAACCCCTTCAAAAAGTTTATTCCCCAGTATAGCAATACTATACTTACTACAAAAATAATCCCAATTTTCAGTTGTCTCTTCATTCAACCCTTGTTGTTTGTTGAAATAAAAAGCAAATGTATAAAAGTTTTTTCATTTCTATAAAACAAATTTCTATAGAACAGATGGTTTTTAATGAAACTTTCACTCGCAGTAAATAACTTGTGCTACAATTTTTCTGATTTGGTTTGCTGTGTTCAGATAAACATTTAAAACTTCCACTTCATTCCCTTTTGTTCCCCATGGATCAGCAACATCATAAAACTCTACATCATCTTCAGAAAACATTTTAAAAGCCATCACATATGCATCCTTTCCGAAACAAATCACTTTATCAAATTTTTGATTTTGAAACTGATTGATATGCGTGGGCTGATGTTGTGAGATATCTGCACCCAGAGATTTCATTGCCATCATAGAAAAAAGACCTACATGTTTTTCTGGTTTAACACCTGCTGAATAAATTTCATAACCAGGTGCCATTTGTTTTGCAAAGCCTTCAGCCATGGGACTTCGACATGAATTTCCGGTGCAAAGAAAAAGAATACGCATAATTTAAGATGCTGTGTATGTTGCCGAAAAGAATATCTGATTAGAATGGCCAAAACTGATTATCAAACCAAATTTTTTCAGTCAGTTCTTTATCCAGCTTAATCAACATTTCATAGTGAGATTTTTCCCAATCTGCAAGCCACTGAAACAAAGCTTTTTCATTCTCATCAGTTGATTCGTTTGCCCATTTGGTATAAATCTCTATAGCTTTTGTTTCCATATCAATGGCAGCTGTGATGGCTGCAGACTCAAAACCGGCTCCTGAAATTTGTTCTTTTATTGCAGGATTGAGAATCAGTTTTGCAATGGTATCATCTGTGTCAGTGTTGGCAAAATCCTGTTTCACAAATGTTTTGTCTTTTGAAAAACTTTTGTATTGCTCTGAAAGATACTCAATGTGGGTTTGCTCTTCGGCCACCATCAGTTCAAAGATTTTTTTCACGTCGGGACTTGAAGTTTTATCAGCAACTTCCTGATAGAGGGCTTTGCCTCTGGCTTCCATTAAAATGGCTTTTTTGATAATGTTTAATGCCTGGTTTTCCATATTATTGTTTATGTTTTTGAGTTACAATATCTATAATGTTTAATACCACATCAATGGCTTTTTCCATTGATTCGAGAGGGACATATTCATACTTTCCATGGAAATTATGTCCGCCTGCAAATATATTAGGGCAGGGGAGTCCCATATATGAAAGGCGTGCTCCGTCTGTGCCTCCACGAATTGGAATTATGTGTGGCTCAATTCCGGCTTTTTTCATTGCCTCATCTGCATATTCCACAATGTAATACACTGGTTCTACCTGTTCACGCATGTTAAAATACTGATCTTTCAATTCCAGATTAAATGTGCCTTCTCCGTATTTATTGTTTAAAAATCCTATACAATTTTCAATAAATGATTTTTTATCTTCAAACAACTTTCTGTCATGGTCTCTGATAATATACTGCATCATGGCTGATTCAACAGAACCTTCAGCTTTTATAAGATGATAAAACCCTTCATATCCGGTTGTATGTTCTGGCCTTTGCTGAGGTGGCAACATTGAGTTGAACTCAGATACCAAATGTAAAGCATTGAGCATTTTTCCTTTTGCATAACCAGGATGAATATTATTACCCTGTATCTTAATCAAAGCACCGGCTGCATTGAAGTTTTCAAATTCCAACTCTCCAATTTGTCCTCCGTCAAGGGTGTATGCAAAATCTGCCCCAAAACCTTTTACATCAAAATAATCCACACCACGCCCAATTTCTTCGTCAGGAGTGAAGCCAATCTTAATATCTCCATGCTCAATTTCAGGATGTGCAATCAAATATTCAATTGCTGTCATAATCTCTGCTATGCCTGCCTTGTCATCAGCACCAAGCAAAGTTGTGCCGTCAGTTGTTATGATGGTTTGCCCAACGTAATCTTTCAATTCGGGATATTCCGCAACTCTTAAAATAAGGTTCTCTTTTTCATTCAAAACAATATCTTTTCCATCATAATGCTCAACAATATTTGGTTTAATGTCGTTTCCTGGCATGTCGGGACTGGTGTCCATATGAGCTATGAATCCGATTGCAGGAACATCCCATGAAACATTTGAAGGCAATGTGCCGTAAACATATGAATTGCTGTCAACCCTGGCATCTGCAATACCAAGTTGCTTCAACTCTTCACAAAGCATCTTTGCAAAATCTTTCTGTGATGAAGTGCTTGGAAAAACTGTGGATGAATCATCGCTTTTGGTGTCAAAAGAAATGTAATGCAAAAAGCGTTTCAATACTTTTTCTCTCATTGTTGTCATGTTTTATGCAATGACAAAGTTACAGAAAAAAGTTGAAAGAAAAAGAGTGATTAATGAATTTGTGGGTTTCGTTTTTTTTCAGAGAAATTCATTTCCTGCATCTAAAAACCTAATAAATAAAACATTAGCGACGTGAGTTTAGTCAGCTATGATCTGTGAAATTATTAAAAAGAACAGCCCTTACTCAATTTTGAAGTTTGTTGTTGGTGCTTTTCTGATACTCCCGTCGTCACCTCTGACCAGTATGTTCTCAAAATACAGATTTTGCCCGGTTCTTAGATCTGAAATCCAATCTTCCCAACTGTGAGAAATTTCTGAACTGTAAGCAATTTTTTGGGTTAAATTGTCATTCGAGTCCACAAAAACAACAGTAAACCCTTCAACATGATAATTTTGTTTTCCGGTTTCCAAAGTTGAGCCAATCAATTGGTCAATAGTAATCTTTCCGTCACTTTTTCCTGCAATGGTAATGCTGAAATTGGGATCAACAGGAATTTCATCGCTGGCCTGCCCAAAACTAAAGCCGGCAACTGCAAAACAAAGAACTGAAATGAGGAGAATTTTTTTCATGGATGTGTTTTTTTAAATGGTTTTATTTTACAAATATAAGAGTTTTTTTAATAACTCAATTAAAAAAGTGTTTCCAATAAATGGTCATCAACATCATTGGGGATAATGACCTTCAGGTTTTTTTCTGCTTCCATTGCACGTTTAATTGCGAAAATAGCATTGGGATTTCTTGCCCAGTTTCTTCTTGAAATGCCATTGTTCACATCCCAAAACAGCATGCTTTTCAGTCTGTGTGATGCATCTTCACTGCCATCGAGCACCATGCCAAAACCACCGTTAATCACTTCGCCCCAACCAACGCCGCCGCCGTTGTGAATGGAAACCCATGTGGCACCTCTGAAAGAATCACCAATGACATTGTGAATTGCCATATCTGCAGTGAATCTGCTTCCGTCATAAATATTTGAAGTTTCTCTGAAAGGAGAATCAGTTCCCGACACATCGTGATGATCGCGTCCCAGTACAATGGGCGCTGAAATTTTTCCATCGCGGATGGCTTCATTGAAAGCCTGAGCAATTTTTGTTCTCCCCTCAGCATCAGCATACAAAATTCTGGCCTGAGAACCCACAACCAGTTTGTTTTTTTGTGCCTCACGAATCCAATGGATATTGTCTTTCATTTGTTGCGAAATTTCTGAAGGAGAAGATTTTGCCATCTCTTCCAAAACCTCTGCTGCAATATTGTCTGACAATTCCAGGTCTTCAGGTTTTGCTGATGTGCAAACCCAACGGAAGGGACCAAACCCGAAATCAAAACACATGGGGCCCATAATATCCTGAACATAAGAAGGGTATATAAAATCGCCGTCTTCATTGATGATGGGAGCACCCGCTCTTGATGCTTCAAGCAAAAATGCATTGCCGTAATCAAAGAAATAAGTGCCTTTGTCTGTATGTTTCTTTACAGCAGCCACATGACGGCGAAGAGATTCATGCACTTTTTGTTTAAAAAGTTCAGGCTGTCCGGCCATCATTTTGTTTGATTCTTCATAGCTGAGTCCGGCAGGATAATAACCTCCGGCAAATGGATTGTGAAGAGAGGTTTGGTCGGAGCCCAAATCAACATGAATGTTTTCTCTGTCCAGAGCTTCCCACAAATCCACAATATTGCCCTGATAACCAAGAGAAACAGCTTCTTTATTTGCAACAGCTTTTTGAATGCGGGGCAGAAGTTCATCAGTGCTTTCATACATCTCATCAATCCACCCCTGCGAAAACCTTGTTTGTGCAGCTTTGGGGTTGACTTCGGCAATGACACCAACAAGTCCGGCAATTTTTGCAGCTTTTGGCTGAGCACCCGACATGCCTCCAAGTCCACTGGATAAAAACAGTTTTCCCGACAAATCGCCATCTTTACTCAAAGCTCTGGCAGCATTAAGCAGGGTGATTGTTGTGCCGTGAACAATGCCTTGTGGTCCGATGTACATATATGAACCGGCTGTCATTTGACCGTATTGTGATACTCCCAGAGCATTCATGCGTTCCCAGTCATCGGGTTTTGAGTAGTTTGGAATCACCATCCCATTGGTAACAACAACACGCGGAGCATCTTTATGAGAAGGAAACAAACCCATTGGGTGGCCAGAATACATGACAAGAGTTTGTTCATCAGTCATTTGTGCTAAAAATTGCATAGTAAGCAGGTATTGTGCCCAGTTTTGAAACACAGCTCCGTTGCCACCATATGTAATCAGTTCATATGGATGTTGAGCCACTTTGGGGTCGAGGTTGTTCTGAATCATGTGCATGATTGCGGCTGCCTGTTTGCATTGGTAAGGATATTCATCAATTGGGCGTGCAAATATTTCATAGTCAGGCTTAAAGCGATACATATAAATTCTGCCATAATCTTTAAGTTCATTGGCAAATTCTTCAGCAAGAACATCATGATGTCGTGGTTCGAAATATCGAAGGGCATTTTGGACAGCAAGTTTTTTCTCTTTTACAGAGAGGATTTCTTTTCGTTTTGGGGCATGATTGGCGGTTGTGTCATAAGGTTTTGGGGGAGGTAGCTCATGCGGAATACCTGCAAGAACAGCTGATTTAAAATCCTGATTTGTCATATGATATTGGTGTTTTCTTTTCAGGCTGTAAAATTAGAAAAAAACTTGCAATGAAATATTTTGACTTATTTTCTGGTTTGAAAAATGGGGTTTTTTTCAGAATTTGCCACCCGGGCACAAAATGCCTGCGGGATAGTAATCAGGGTTCCCCTTCATCCTAGGGAGAACAAATTCCCCGGAATTAACAATGCTTGCATTGCTCTGCGAGTTTTGGAGAATAAAATAATGATATTTAGTCATGAGTGGTGCCTTGCTAACTGTTTTCAAAAATAGCATTTTTTTATTTTAGACAACATCTTTTTTTTAATGTGTATTATAAGTCGCACATTATCAGCACCATATTCGTTACTTAACCGTTAATAACGTTTTTGTTGTTGATTGTTAGTAATTTATGATTGTTAGATTTTAAACAAATAGATTAATCTATAGCTTGTTTGGTTCAGGTAAGATATCTGTTACTTAACGATTAATTGAGAATATTGCTGGGTTTGCATATTGTATTGTTTTTCTGATGTATTGAAAAATTGGTGTTTTATTTGTGTTTTTTTACTTCGCACAGTTTTCAAATGCTACCTTAAGCCCCGAAAAACCTGAACTTATTCGTTACTAACGGTTAATAACGACTTTGTGTCTAATAGTCAACAAATTAGCAATTAATGAGGATTAAAAAAATATCTGATTTCTCAGGGAATCAGTATACGCAGTTTTAACTCAGTGTTCTCAATTAAAAACTTTCCACAGCCAACAAGCTCTCCTTCTGTTTCAACATACATTGTGCTTTCTGGAATAATTTCTACATGTTTTGTTCTCACATGATAGACTTTTTTCATTCCAATATGTTTGCCTTTTAAAAAAAATGGCAATTTACGGTAAAACTCAAATCCTTTCATATACTCAACATATACAACATCAAGCATGCCGTCGGAAGGATCAGCCATGGGAACAGGTTTCATGCCATTGCCATTGTATTTGCAGATTCCAGCTGCAATGGTGAAAATAGGAAGTTCATGTTCATGGTCGGAAAAAATAAAACGACATTTCACAGGACGATTGTCTTTCAATGCACGAAAAAGATTTTTTAAATAAATGAACTTATTATTATGAACTTCCTGCCCTGTTTGTTGAATACGAAGAATAACTTCTGCATCAAATCCAAGTCCTGCTATATTGATGAAATAGCGACACTTTTCATCTTTTTCACTGATTATTGTCACTTTCCCAATGTCATGACTGAAAATTCTTCCTTTTTTAAACATTTCAACGATATCAGACGGTTTTCTTGATATGTTGTGAGTTCGTGCCCAGTCATTGCCTGTTCCGGAGGGGATAACTCCAACAAGAATTTGATTCAGGTCTGCCCCGGAAACCAGCAGGGCATTCACAACTTCATTCAATGTGCCATCCCCTCCAACAACCAGAAAGTTGGTTTCTCCTTCTCTGACCAGGTGAGAAACTATTTCGTTACACTTTTCTGATGATGGAGAATCACAGACTTTAAAAGTAAATCCGTGTTCCCAAAGTTCAGATTTCACTTTTGACCAATACAAATGACTCTTTCCCCTGAAGGCTCTCGGGTTGATAATAGCATTCCAGAATCGGGGCAATTCATCCATAACTATAAAGGTTCAGCGTGCAAATATAAAAATACTATCTGTTCATCACAAAATTTCAATAATTTTGTCAGGAAAAATTTTTAATAAAATGAATACCTGTACAGTTTTTAATTTTCAATTTCACACATCTTTGCAGATGTCTGAACCAGAGCAGGCCGGGCTTGATGCCATGAGCATGCACTTTCCTCATGATGAAGATTTTCAGAATACGAAGTTTTCGGTGATGTTTGTTCTGTATCCTCAGATGGCCAAAGATGCCATGCAAATGAGCAATGAAGAATTTCTCGAATATGCAAAAGTTACTTTTTTTGCCAGCGGAGGTAATGCTGACAAAACTAATCAGCGAACAATTCTTGGAAATTCTGTTGAAACACAAATTATTAACAAGATTATTCCGGTGGCCTATATGCTTGAAATTGGAATTGTTCCCTTGTCAAACGGTGATGGTGTGGTTTTGGGTTTTGATAAAAAAGAGGGTTTTTCTCATGAGGATTACGAAAAAACAATTATTGAGATAACAGAATCTTTGAAAGAAGTGTGATTGTAAACCGAAAACACTAAAATTCTTCAGCGAAATGAAGAAATTCGTGCTAAATTCTTCAATAGGTTGAAGAATTTATGTATTTTTGCAAAAAAACAACGATGATAAAAAGAACACTTGAGAATTTTATTAAAGATGATATTGTTCCGGGCAAGGTTGTTTTGATATATGGAGCAAGAAGAGTTGGAAAGACGTTTTTAGTACAGTATCTTGCAGATAATTTTAACGGAAGTGTGAGTTTAATGAATGGTGATGATTTTTCAACAGCAAGGTTATTTTCTGAAAGAACGGCCAGTCATTATAGACAATTGTTATCAGAAACTGATTTGCTCATTATTGATGAAGCACAGAATATTAAAGAAATTGGAGAAATTTTGAAACTTATTGTTGATGAAGTAAAAAATATTGCTGTGATTGCAACAGGGTCGTCATCTTTTGACTTGTATAACTTGGCAGGTGAGCCTTTGGTGGGGCGTTCCAATGAATACAGGCTTTATCCGCTTTCTCTTGAAGAACTTTTAAATTATGAAACTCCAATAAAGTCATTGCAAAAACTGGAAGAAAGAATTGTGTTCGGGATGTATCCGGAATTGGAACTGATGACAGATTTTAATAAGAAGAAGATGTATCTGAATGAGATCGCAAATTCATATTTACTGAAGGACATTTTGATGATTGACGGGATTAAAAATTCATCGAAAATGAAAGATTTGCTCCGTTTGGTTGCATTGCAAACCGCTTCTGTTGTTTCCTATGATGAATTGGGCAGGCAATTATCTCTTTCAAGAAATACAGTAGAGAAATACCTGGATTTACTCACTAAAACTTTTGTGATTTATAAACTCCCTGCATTTTCAATGAACCCCAGAAAGGAAATCAGTAAATCTGCAAAATGGATGTTTTTTGACACTGGAATTAGGAATGCTGTTATTGGTGATTTCAGACCTTTATCAGTAAGGAATGATGCCGGTCCCCTTTGGGAAAATTTCGTAATAAGCGAACGAATAAAGTTTAGAAATAACAAAAGAGAACTTGTTCAGTTTTATTTCTGGAAATCATATTCCGGGCAGGAAATTGACCTTATTGAAGTTCAGGATACACAAATAAGGGCATTCGAGTTAAAGCTGACCAAATCCCGTCCGTCTGTTCCGTTGAGTTTTTCAAACGATTATCCTGAAGCAAAATTTTCAACGATTAACAGAGAAAATATTTTGAATTTCATAGGCCAATAACACTAAAAATATTCAATGAAATGAAGAAATTCGTGCTAAATTCTTCAATAGGTTGAAGAATTTTATGACAATTGAATGTCACTTTCCAATGCAAAAATTTCTGAACACTGAATCCAGAATTTCATCATTGGTGATAACACCTGTGATACTGCCCAGATGATGAAGTGTGTCACGCAAGTCAGCAGTAAGCAAATCTTGTGTCAAATTGGAATTCAATCCCTCTTTCACTCTTTGCAAAGCATTTTCACTAAGCATCAGTGCCTCATAGTGCCTGGTGTTTGAAATCACAAATCCATCCTGTATTTTGTTGTCTTCGGCCACTTTTTTCAGCATGTCCTCAAGCACCTCTATGTTTTCTCTTCTTTTTGCTGAAACAAACACCACATCCGATTCCATGAACTGTTTGAATCCATGCGGAATTTCCTGCATAAGATCAGTTTTGTTGCACACTATTATGAGTTTCTTTTTGTGAAAATCAGAAACGGAATGTTGTAGTTCATTTATGTCACTGAGGATTTCTTCGGTACTGATTTGAGTCAGATCGGCAATGTAGAGCACAATGTCAGCACGGTCAACCATTTTTATGGTTCGTTCAATTCCCATGTTTTCCACAACATCGTCTGTATTTCGCAATCCTGCGGTGTCAATAAAACGGAACGAAATGCCTTCAATGCTGATAATATCTTCAAGAGCATCGCGGGTGGTGCCGGGAATTTCAGAAACAAGTGCTTTGTCATCTCTCAGCAGAAGGTTCAGCAAAGTTGATTTTCCTGCATTTGGCCTGCCCGTAATTGTAACCGGAATACCCTGCTTAATAACATTGCCCTGCGAGAATGAGTCTTTCAGTGCTGTGATTTCTTTTATAATATTTTCAACAAGATTAAGAAGTTGACTGCGGTCGGCAAACTCAACATCTTCATCCGAAAAATCCAGTTCAAGTTCAATCAATGCAGTAAAATCAATCAGTTGCTGTCGGAGGGTTTCTATGCGATGTGAAAATTCTCCTCTGAACTGTTTCATGGCCAGTTTGTGTGATGCTTCAGAATGTGACGCAATGATATCTGCCACGGCTTCAGCCTGTGAAAGGTCAAACCTGCCGTTGAGGAATGCACGCATGGTAAATTCGCCTGCATGAGCTAGTCGCATTCCTGCTTCCGAAAGCGCCATCGACAAACGGGCTGCTATATATGGCGAACCATGCACCGAAAGCTCGGCCGAATCTTCTTTGGTATAGCTTTTTGGAGCTTTGAAAATAGTGCATAAGGCCTCATCAATAAGTCCGTTTTTGTCTTTCAGATGACCATAATACACTTTATGCGACTCAATGTGCTCCCATTTCATTGTTTTATCAGCAAAGTAAAACACCTTCTCCAGCATTTGAAAGCAGTTTATGCCCGAAATGCGAATGACAGAGATGGCACCATATCCCTGAGGTGTTGCCTGTGCAAAAACTGTATGGTCTGACAACATGGTTTGATGGGTTGAATAATCTGCAAATATAAACTTATTCATTCAAAGCCCACAGTATAAAATGAAACAAAACGTGCCTTGCCGGTGTCTGAGTGTTTTGCGTCGGGCGTTTCGATACTTTCGCCGGTGTCTGAGTGATTTGCATCGTGAACTTAAGTTAGCTCATAATTCTCAGCAAAATGTATCGAAGACACCGGCGAACACTCAACGCCCGACGCAAAATGTATCGAAGACACCGGCGAACACTCAACGCCCGACGCAAAATGTACCGAAGACACCGGCAACACTCCTTACTTCAAAAACCTCTCAAACCAGTCATGCAGTTCTTTATACCAATAGATTGAATTCTGAGCAGTGAGTATCCAGTGGTTTTCGTCGGGATAATACACCAGGCGCGCATCAAGTCCCATGTTTTTGTAAATATTGTAAACCAGCAATGCATGTGAAACCGGCACTCTGTAATCAAGTTCTCCGTGCATTACAAGCATGGGAGATTTGAAGTTTGCAGCAAACATGGCGGGATTTTTTTCCTGCATCACATCTGTATTTTCCCAGGGGGTGCCACCATATGCATGACCCCGATTCATAGTATAGTCTGATGCAAATTGTGTGAAAATATCAAATACTCCTGCGTGATTCACAAGACATGCAAACCTGTCAGTATGTCCAGCAATCCATGACACCAGATAGCCTCCATAACTGCCTCCTGTGGCTGCCATTTTTGTTTCATCTACATATCCTTGTGAAATCATATAATCGGCTGCTTTCATCACATCTTCAAATGGCTTTTCGGCATGAGAACCATGAATGGAAATGGCAAAATCCTGACCGAAACTGGTTGATCCGTGAAAATTGGGGATTGCTACAACATAACCCGGTGCTGCAAACAAATGGGCATTCCATCGGTAATGAAACTGATCGCCAAAAATACCGTGAGGGCCTCCATGAAGCATAAACACCAAAGGGTATTTTTTTGTTCTGTCAAATCCGGGAGGATACACAATAAACATCTGAATGTCTTTGCCTCCCCAGCCCTGATAGATAACATTGTCAATCTTCCCTGTTTCAACGTCTGCAAGTGCCTCTGTATTCATGTTTGTTATTTGCTGCGCTGTTTTTTTCTTCAAATCAAGTGCAAAAATCTCATCGGGACGGTTGAAGTTATTATTGCGAAACACCAGTTTATCTTTTCCTGCAAGCGAAATATTATTGTTTGTTCCTGCCCTGTATAGCTCTTCATGTTTTTTTGTTTTTACATTGAATGAGAATATTGATTTTAGAGCCTTGTCCTCAGCCGTAAAATAGATTGTATTGTCATCACTACCCCATATCCAGCCTTCAAATGACAAATCAATATTGCCTGTGAGGACAGTATGTGTTTCTGAACTTTTGTCATAAAGAACCATATCAACCTTATCGGCATAAAAATGAGTAATGTTTTGCTTGCCATAGAGGATATATTTTCCGCTTTTACTATACACAGGATCTGAATCAGATGCCGGATTGCCGGATGTGATGTTTTTTGTTTTTCCTGATCCATCGGTGGAAATGAGCAAAATGTCTGAATTTGTTGTTTCAAAAGGTGGCGGAACTGTGTTGGCCGATACTGCAATTTCTTTTCCGTCGGGTGAAATATCATAGGAAACTCCGCCCATCAGATTGAAAAAATTATTAAAACCGGGCATTAAATCAATCACTTTTTCTGTTTCGGTTTCAACACTGAACAGGCTGGGATACATGCCGTCGGTGAGCCATCTGTCCCAATATCTGTACATCACATTTTCAGTAACTTTGGCTGAAACTTTTGATTCTTTTTTGTCTTTAAGAATATCTTCAAGTTTTGTAAAATCGCCGTTATAGTCGGGATGTATCATTGCAGCAAAGGCAATTGTTTTTCCGTCGGGAAACCATTTGATTGCAAAGGGGGAGGTGGGCAATGAAGTGATTTTTTTTCCTTCGCCTCCTCTCATATCCATTACATAAATCTGTGCAGAACTTCCATCGCGCCTTGATACAAATGCAATTTTTGAATCATCGGGGCTCCAAACCGGATCTCCGTCTTTATTCCCGAAAGTCAGTTGCCTCATTTCTTTGCCATTAATATCAGAAATAAAAATATTGGTTTTCGAATTGTTTTTTTCAATGTCATATTCTGTAACAGTGAATAAAATTTTTGAACCATCATTGGAAACAACAGGTGCGCCAACGCGCTTCAGTTGCCACATCTTTTCCGCAGTAAATACGTCATTTTGTGCTGATGCAAAAAACGCAAACACTAATAGAATGGATAAAGTTGTTGCGATGTTTTTCAAGAGGATTGTTTTCATGTTTTTTTTCTTTTTGTTTGCGAAAATACTAAAAAAAACAACAATTGAAGCGACTGTCATAAATCATATGTGTCAGAAAAATAAACCCTGACAAAACATTATTGTCAGGGTTTGGCCTTAAAAGTTCAGCATATGAAAGATTATCTGCTTATGATGATTCTCTGAGATTTTGAAACCCCAGAGCCACTGATCATAATATGATATATTCCTTCGGGAAAGTCAAAGACAGGTAGCTCAATTTTATTCAAACCCGGAACAGATTGTCCGGATTGTAACAGAAGTAACTCACCTATGGCGTTAAATATCTTGATGTTTAATGTTTGGTCAGTTTCACTGATGAACTCAATATTCAGAAAATCACTTGAAGGATTGGGATAGATTGTGATATTTTGATTTTGCTCGTTGAAGCATGTCACAGCTCTCACTCCAAGATTTTTTGTAGTACCGTCATAATCTGTCTGCGACAATCTGTAATATACAGAATTACCTGATGTATTTATTCTGTCGGAATATGAATAGTTTGAAGTTGTGTTGGTTGTTCCTGCACCTTCAACAATGGCAATTTTTACAAAATTCTCATTGTCAGTTGACTTTTCAATGGTAAAATAATCATTGTTCAATTCTGATGCTGTTGACCATGTAAGTAGAGATGTTTCAGCGTTACATTCAGCATTGTAATTCATCAACTCTACAGGCATGGGTGTACACCCGGCGGTTGTTGTGTATGAAAGGTTTGAAATAGAAATGTATTGCGATGCAGGTCTGGGAGTTGAAAAATTCCAGTATGCTGTTGTACTTCCACAAGCTGCATTTGCATTGCCACCATATGCTGGTCTGTACCTTATATTAATACTTTGAAGGGGAATCCCTGCAGGTGGTGTAATTGTAACTGAAGTGGTATTACATGGAGATGAAGAATAAAAACAATCAAATCGCTCTGCAGCATTATTATGTCCACGTATAATTCTCGTCGTGCCTGAATTTGCAACATGTGTACCAGCAGGAGCTGTAATTGAAATATTTCCAACCGGAACAGCAACTCCATTCCCGTCAACAGCACTGATTTCAATTACATCAAGAAAAGTTCCGTTACTTTCATCTGAATTTATATCCATCATAGTAAATGTGACGGCCATACAACTCCCATTGGCTGACGAATTGAAACGCATATTCACATTGAAAAATGCATTTGTAATATTCCCGAATTGATTTGCATATAATGCAAGGCTTCCTGAAACATAACAGGGAGTTCCTGGGTTTGTTGCAACATATTTTGGTGTTCCATCACCCAAAGTTGTATTGTTTCTGCTAACAACAGCCGTCATATTGTATGGGGCTGTTCCTGCATTATAGGTGTACGGCAAAGTCTGTCCTGCCGGTGAGGGATATGTAGCCCATGATATTGTCTGTGCATAAGCACAAACACCAATTAAGGTAAATAAATATATTGGTAATATTTTTTTCATAAAAACATTAATTTGCTTATGTGTTTCTTAATACAAAACTTTTTGTCTGCTGGTTTTTCTTCATCTGTAAAATCTTTACAGTTTGATAATAAGCGTCCGGACAAATTATTAAATTGGTTGTGATGTGAAGAGTTGGTTATGATTTCGTTGAAATGAATCACATTTACAAATGTTTCATCATTCTCTTTTAATGAATCTTCAGTTTGTAATGAAGAAGTATTGTTGTGTCTGGAATTCTCTGTTGGTGCAACAGCCAATAACAAAAGTATCAGCATTGAAAACGCAATTAATAACAGAATTTTTAAATTCATTATATGAAAATATTAACTTGTACAAACTTACTACTTGTATATAATTGAATACAAGAGTGAAAACACCTCAATTATGTATGAGATTTGAAAAACCTGTTTTGGGGTTTTAGTAATGTCTTGATGAAAGTTGAATCTGCTAAAGCAATTTGTTCCGTAAACCGAGAATTTCTTCGAATATTTTCGCTTTAGACACGAAAAGTTAATATTTTAATAAAATTAAAACATGTAAATTTGCATTCGAATAGCATGAATATGAAAACATTAATTATACTCAGGCACGGCAAATCATCATGGGACGATCCCATGCTCAGGGATTTTGACAGGCCAATGAAAAACAAGGGAAGAAGGCGCACACAACTGATTGCAGACTACCTGAAACAGCACAATATTATTCCTGATTACATTGTGTCAAGCCCTGCGCTCAGAGCTGTTAATACTGCAAAAATTGTGGCCATTGCTCTTGGGTATGATGTGGAGAATATTGAGCAAAACTCAGATTTGTATTTTGTGGATACTGAAAAATATTTTGAAGCTGTATATGCCGCACCTGATGATAAAAACTGTCTGATGATAGTTGGTCACAATCCCATGATTACAGATTTTTGTAATTCTTTTTTGGCACATTTTATTCAAAATCTGCCCACAAGCGGGCTGTGTGTGTTAAGTTTTGATATAAATAAATGGAGTGAAATTCACAAAGTGAAACCGGTTCTACAGCACCTGGTTTTTCCAAAAAAGCTTGAAAATGTATGAGAAGGGTTTTGAATAGTAGAAAGTTGAAAAGTAATCAACCGCAGGATATTTATATAAACAGGGAGGTTAGTTGGCTCAGGTTTAACCAGAGAGTGATGCAGGAGGCAGCCAATCCAGACAATCCACTTGTTGAAAGGATAAGGTTTTTGGGAATTTTTTCCAACAATCTGGATGAATTCTTTCGTGTCAGAGTGGCTACTTTAAGGCGGTTGGCATTTTTAAAGCGTAAGAAATCAGAAAAATTTCAAATTAATCCACAGATAATTCTCAGCGAAGTGAATGAGATTGTTCACAGGCAACAACGTGAATTTCTCTCAATTTTCAGATCAATTGTAAAATCATTAGGAGAGCAGGGTATTATTATTCTTAACGAAAAAGAAATCAGACATTCTGAGCATATTGACTATATCAAAAACTATTTTGATGATAGTTTGCGCTCACAGATTTTTCCCATCATGCTCAGCGAATTTAATGCCGATTCTTTGTTCCGTGATGAGAATACGTATCTTGCTATTCATTTAATTAAAAAAGGAATAATAAAAAAAGAGGATTTTGCACTTATTGAAGTTCCTGTTGTGGATTTACAGAGAATATTGGTGTTGCCTTCAATTGGAGATGGCATAGTTTATTTGATGTTACTTGATGATATTATCAGGTTTTATCTGGGTCAGATTTTTTCCATGCTTGACTTTAATCAGTTTTTTGCATATACTGTGAAAATCACAAGGGATGCTGAGTTGGATATTGAACAGGATATGTCCAAAAGCTTTGTTGATCGTATTGAAGAGAGTTTGAAGCAAAGAAATACAGGTGTTCCGGTGAGATTTGTTTATGACAAGGCCATTCCCGAAAAATTATTAAAAATGGTACAGCAGAAACTCAAAGTCAACAGGGACGATATGCTTGTCAGTGGTGGGAGGTATCATAATTTTAAAGATTTTATGAAATTTCCAAAAATTGGTAAAGAATCAAATTTTTATCCTGTTTTTGATCCTTTGCCTCATCCCGCCCTCATTGATGCCAAACGTATTATTGATGTGCTGGACACAAAGGATGTGATGTTGACCTTTCCATATCACTCATTTCATTATATCATTGATTTTTTGCGAGAAGCTTCAATACATCCTGAAGTAAAATCCATAAGAATGACTGTGTATCGCGTTGCTCCCAACTCTAAAGTAATGAATGCTCTCATCAATGCTGCAAGAAATGGGAAACAAGTGACAGTTTTCATGGAACTTCAGGCACGATTTGATGAAGAAGTGAATATTTACTGGTCGGAAAGATTAAGAGAAGAAGGGGTTAGGATTTTACATAGTTTTCCCGGATTAAAAGTGCACTCTAAGCTTATTCAAATAAGAAGATTTACAGATAACAAAGATAAGTTTTATACTCTTGTAGGGACAGGAAACTACAATGAAACAACTGCGAAGGTCTATTCTGATAATGCTTTGATGACGGCAAATCAAGACATTGGAGTTGAAGTTAGAAAGGTGTTTGAGCTTTTTGAAGCGGTTTACAGACCCGTATCATTCAAGCATCTCATTGTATCTCCTTTTTCTACTAGAAAATTTATTGAGAGACAATTAAAAAAACTAATTCAGGCAGCAAAATCTGGTCAAATTGCTGAATGTATTATTAAACTCAATAGTATTGCGGATAAGGATATCACCAATCAGCTTTATAAGGCATCTGCTGCAGGTGTGAAAATTCAGATGATTATCAGGGGAATTTGTGTACTGGTGCCCAATCTGCCAGGGGTGAGTGAGAACATTCATGCAATTAGTATTGTTGACAGATTTTTGGAGCATTCAAGGGTGTTGTATTTCAACATCAACGGGAAAGAAGAATTTTATATTTCAAGTGCTGATTGGATGCAAAGAAATCTTGACAACAGAATTGAAGTGACATGCCCTGTGTATGATCCTGAAATTCAGAAGGAACTCAAAGCTCAACTGATGCTTCAACTTGAGGATAACGTAAAAGCTCGTCTTCACGATAATAAAGGGTCTGTAGATTACGTTCAGAATAACAAGAAGAAAGTACGGTCACAGTTTGACTATTATTTTCAGTGCTTATCAAAAATATCCAGATGAAAGAATTTCCTTTATATGGTGCTCTTGATATTGGATCAAATGCAGCCAGAATATTGTTTGCAAATGTAGTCCCTCTTGAGTATGAGCTGTTTGTTTTTAAGAATTCTTTGCTCAGATTGCCCTTAAGACTGGGCAAAGATGTGTATGATTCAGGAAAAATATCACCTTCAAAAATCAAAGATCTTATTGAAACATTAAAGGTTTTTCAATCTTTAATTCATATATATAAGCCCCTTGATTATGCAGTGTATGCAACGGCTGCTTTGCGTGAAGCGAAAAACGCAAAACAGGTTCTCGGGTTAATTAAAGCAGAAACAGGCTTTTCAATTAATGTGATTGATGGAATTGAAGAAGCCAGAATTATTAAAGAGTTGTATGTCAACAAAGGAAGAAAAAAAGATGTAAAGCTAATGGCTGATTTGGGAGGTGGAAGTTTTGAACTGACAGTGCTTCATCCTTCAGGTGATTTTGTCTCTAAATCTTTTAAAATTGGCGCAGTCAGAGCACTGACTTCCGGAATTCCTGAAAATGAAATGAATTTGATGAAAGAATGGCTCAATCATAATCTTCCTGATGATAGAAAGAGTATCAATTTTATTGGAACTGGAGGAAATCTGAATACTCTGAAAAGTACTTTTTCTACCCCATCAGTCGATTATATGGATTTGCCGGAACTAAAAAGTATTCTTGAAAAACTGAAACCTTTGGAAATTCATGAAAGAATTTCCTTGTTCAAACTGAGACCTGACCGCGCTGATGTAATAATTCCTGCACTTGAAATTTTTATCACATTGATGGAGGTTTCTTTCATTGATAAAGTTCATATCCATGGGGGTGGTTTGTCTGATGGTATAATTCTGGATTTACATATGAAAAGTACAAAATAATGTATCGCATTGCTCTCCAAAGATTTTTCTTTTCTTTATTGGTGGTTTTGGCCATATCAGGCTTCATGTTGCCACAAGGGATTGTTGAAGGCAGACCATTGGTTGTGGGAGATAGTGTTTTTACATCAAGGACAAACAATGCATTGAATCTGCTTAATGAAAAATCACTTTCTGGCTGGGATGTGGTTTGCAAATATGTGGGTAAGATTAAACAATACCATCGCAGCGGAATGAATGTTTATGCCATTCCTCCCACCTTTGAAGTTGGTGAGGACACCTTTCGTGCATCTGTTACATGGTATGCCAGTGCCATTGCCCATGATGCCTATCATTCAAAACTATATTTTGAGTATTTGGAAAAACATGGTTCAGTACCTCATGAGGTTTGGACTGGAAATGATGCTGAAATGCAGTGTCTGGAATTTCAAATACAAATTCTGGAAGAAATTGGAGCCCCACAGAGTGAAATCAAATATGCAAAATCTCTTGTTGGAACAAATTGGTGGGATGGAGAAAGAAATTGGTAAAAAAAAGAATGGAAAATTGTCTTGTTTTTTATAGAGCAAAACTGTTCTTGCAATCTTTTTTTTGTATTTTTGTAAACAGAATTTTAACTAATTTCAGGTGGAAATACCTTCCAGACTAATTGAATCAGCAGTGAATGAGCTTGCCAGACTACCTGGAGTTGGTAAACGGACTGCTTTAAGGTTTGTGCTGCACTTATTGAGACAGGATGCCGTACACACAGGGACACTCTCAGAAAGCCTTCTGCGGTTGCGAACAGAAATCAAATATTGTAGTATATGCTATTCTCTCTCAGATGATACAATATGCAATGTGTGTAGCAATCCCCTTCGCAATCATTCTTTGATTTGTGTTGTTGAAGATATCAGAGATATGATGGCTGTTGAAAATACCGGACAATTTAAGGGCGTGTTTCATGTTCTGGGTGGTTTGATTTCTCCGCTGGAGGGAATTGGTCCTGAAAAGCTCAAAATCAAAGAACTTACTGAAAGGATTCAGAATAACGAGATTGATGAAGTAATCATGGCTTTGCCCGCTACTGTTGAAGGCGATACAACGGGCTTCTTCCTGTTTAGAAAAATGCAGGAGTTGAACATAAAAGTTACAACTTTATCCAAAGGTATTGCTGTTGGTGACCAACTGGAATATGCAGATGAAATCACACTTGGAAGATCATTGATTAACCGTATTCCCTACGAAGAGACAATTGTAAAAACCTGACAAACAGTTATTTGATAACTTTTTTTCTGATTGTTCCCTCGTCATGCATTATCTCAAAAATATACATCCCGCTTGAAAGTGATGATGTGTTTATTATAGTTTCATAATGCTCCCCTGAATTCGTTTCTGAAAGAATAAGTTTTCCTGACACATCGTAGAGCGAAATGACTGTTTCGCCAGAAAGTCCGGAAACTGTAATAAAATCATTAAAAGGATTTGGATAAACTTCAATAAGAATATCTTCAAAAGATGCAATTGAGGCAGGTAATGTCGAATAATTCAACTTCCACCCTGATTGCTGGTTGAAATCATCACTTGTAAACATAACAATTAATGAAGATCCATAGTGTATGTAGGTTGAGGGTAGTTGATCCCCTGTAAATCTTATTATTTCAGATGAAGGATATGTTGCAGCGCTCATCAGAATTAAAAAATCCTTATCTTCTTCAAGCTCAAACTCCGTAAAATCAACAATCACCGCACCAATATCATCAGGATTTATCCACCATCGGCAAAGTGTATTTGACTGATATGGATAGGTTCCGCTGCCATCTTCCAAAGTTCCCTGATAATCTGTAATCAATTGAAATGACTGACAAAATTTAATTTTTTTGGAATTATAGTCAGCAAAAAACCCTTTATCATGGTTTGTGCTGTTTGATTGGAAAGTAACGTACATTTGGTCTCCGGAAGAAACAAGGTAATTGGGGACTGAGTCGCCTGAAAAGCAGCCAAGCAGAGGGGCTGTGTCGTCTGCTCCGTCATACACACACACATAGTCGGCATTGTATTCTGTGTTAAGCTGGTGAAAGGTAAGAGTGATTTGTTCAACAGGAATTTCGGGAGAAATAAGCCATGAACAATTGCTGTTTCCCTCATAATTCAGATGTCCGCTTCCGTCACCCATAGAGCCATTTTGGCTTGTAAGTGTCTTTTGACCCTGACAGCCATATGGATAGTTGGTATCATCAGGATAACAGTTGATGACAGCCATTTGCCAGTTTGAAAAATTATAACCGCCCGGAGTTAGATAGTCCATGGTATAGAAACCATTATAGTGCCCACTCCATCCCCAGTTGAAATGAAATTTATTATTTGAATCATAGCCATCGCATACAAATGCATGTCCTGGACCATTTGTGCCATAGCCGGCATAAATCATTGGATAACCCTGATCAATCTGTGAACGTAACAAATTGCACCAGTCATTAAAAGTATAATTATCCCTGAAGGCAAGTTCTAAATCAGGATTATATCCAAAATATGTATGCATTGCGTTTGCAGCATCATCCATGTATGCTCCTGAGCCATTTGGACTGTACATCATGTTAACAGCAACACCGGCATCATACTGAAGTTTGGCAACTGGATAATTGGGACCCTGGAGTTTTGTGGGCATGCCTTCCCAGTCATAAAAAGATTGGGTGTAATCAACTTCAAGCCATCCATAATCTGACATATAGCCATGTTGTCCCTGCCCAACCAATGGATAACGATAGTAATACATCACGATTGACATGGACGTGGCAACACACCCTGCATAGACTCGACCTCCGGGACCTGCAGGATCTTTTGGGCAAAGCCCATTGTAAAAAGAACCCTGATCCCATAAGCATGATATGAGTGGGCCTGTGGATGTTCTGTGTTCCTTAGTGAGGGGTGAATATAACCACAAATACCATTCTTCTTCAACATTTGAACGCAATGTTGGTTCTGAATTTTCCACATGCTTTAGTAGGTTGCGGTATTCCTGCAGAAGTCCCTCAAGTTGAACAGGAATATCTTCTCCTGTAAAAAAAGAAGTATGCGAATAAGCAAGCACAGGTGATATGGCATCATCTCCTGATATAAGTACAAAACCTGTATCTGAAAAGTTGACAGCATAAAAGTTAACTGTGTTGTTTTGTTCTGAAAAGTCAGTGAAAACAAATGAAATTGTCACATTGCCAGTTTCAGAACTCTTGTCAGGATGTGAACTTAAATAATAGTTCATAGCAACGCGTTCTGCAGTTGATTTGTCAACATTAAGCGCAGAAGTATTGTATATAGTCAATATGACCAGTAATAAAAGAAGGAGTTTTTTCATAAAGAGTTATTCAGTTATTTCGAAATAATCAATTTTTGTCTTTTTGTGATTTCATCAAGCATCAATTCAACAAAATATATTCCTGAGCTTAAATGCGAGATATCAATTGAAAACTGATTCAGAGAAGATTCATTGAATGAAGCAGTAAAACAAATTCTTCCGCTCATGTCCACAACTTGAATTGCTTTCAGTTGCTGTTGTTCATTTATTGAAATGTTCAGAATGTCACTTGCAGGGTTTGGATATATGTTAATCTCACCAGCTTCTTTTTCATCAATGTCTGCTGTTAGTGAATAATATAATGCCCATCCTTCACCCTGAACTGAGGTATTGGTAATAAAATGAATCTGAATTTTTGAGCTTTGGATATGCAATGGACCGGGAAGTTGATTTCCGGAGAATTCTCCGATAAGTACATTGTTGGCAAGGTCAAGTACTCTTACCTTATCATTTACTGGCTCTGTATCAAGCCTGGTGAATACTACAAAAAATTCCCATGCTCCGGGAGGCTCAATTGTCCATCTGCAGTTTGATCCGTTTGCATACTGATAATCATCTCCACTTCCGTCCTCTATGGCTCCGTTTGGGGATGTGAGCACCGTTGTGCCTGAGCAGAACTTTGAAGGTGATGAATAATATTCAGCAAGAAAACCATTTTCCTGAACACTTCCATTTGATGTAAATGTAACAAGCATGGCTTGACCGTTGGTTTGTATCTGCGAGGGAACAGTTGTTCCGCTATACGTTCCCAAAACAGGGTCAGAAGTGGTTGCTCCATCATAAACAGTAATCACATCATTTCCTGACTCAGTGTCAATGTAAACAAAATTGAGCTGAATATAATCAACTGGTACTGAGGGTTGAATAAGCCACGAACAGTTGGTGTTTGCATTGTAGTTTGCTTTTGGTCCACTTCCATCCTCAAAACTCCCCGATGTGGCCGTAAGGGTGGTTTGTCCGCTACAATATTGTGGATATGACGCTGAGGGTGGATAAATATCAACAACTGCAGCCTGCCAGCTATTAAAGTCATTCCCTCCGGGATTCAAATTATTCAGATAGAAATAACCATTGTAAGCACCACTCCAACCCCAGTCAAAATGAAAATGATCGGAACCCTGATAGCCATCGCAGTTAAATGCATGACCGCCGGCACTTCCTGAACCAGAATAATATACCGGATATCCATTATCAAGATTTCCTTTTAGAAGATTGTTCCAGTTTGTCGTTGAATACGAACTTTTATTTCTGTAATTGGCAGAGCTATATCGGAATTTGTTTTTAAGAGCACCCGGAACATCCCATGAACTGGCTCCTGAGCCACTGGGGCTATATCCCATACCTACTGATACGCCAGCATGATAGAGTAAAAGTGCAAGTTCTGGATGTGAAGAATTAACGGATCCCTTCATTTCATTCCATTTGTATGTGGTTATACCGTGATTGACATATTGTGTCCCGTAAGGAGGACAATTATATGATGAAGTGCCATTTCCCGTTTGTGGAAATCTCCAGTAATACATCACCTGACTCATTGCTGTAGCCACACATCCTGCATAAACACGACCACAAGGGCCTGCTGCATCTGCAGGACACAATTCATTGTAATGGCAATCCTGATTCCATGAGCTGTTTAATAGCGGAGAAACATCCCGGGATCGTAAATCATTGCCATCAAAACTTCCTTCTATCAACTCCTGCCATAATGCAGCAGTTGATGCATCTGCAGTGTGACGGTGTGACCTGATTTCTTCCATTTCAGTTGTTCGTAACTCCATCCACCATGCAAAAGAAGGAGGAAAATGCGACGGATCATTAATAAATGGTGATTCATATGAATACCCAAGCAACGGGTAGGCCAGCTCATCAGCAGCGATAATTATATAACCTCTGGTTCCGGTTGTAAACACATACCACGCAGGTTCGTTGTCAGAAGTTTTTCCTGTAAATGAGAGCTGTACGTCTTCAATTGATCTGACAGACGGATTCATTTGTTCCATGAAATGAAATGCTGCTTCACGTGCTACATCTGAAGTTACAACCTGTGAATTTGCAAATGAAAAAAAGAATACAAAAGTAAGGCAAAATGCCATTAGTTTTTTTAAATTTCCCATAACACTTTTAATTTGAAGTTACAATATTAACAATAATACTTATAATAGGGTTGCATTTTTTTTGGTTTTTTTTGTATTTTCGCAGGGAATATTAATGGAATTTTTATGAAATTACTGATAATCAATATAAAAGAGCTTGTTCAGGTAAGATCACAGTTATCTGGCTCTGTAAAAGGGAAACAGATGTCTCAGTTACCAACCCTGGAAAATGCCTGGTTGTATATTGAAGATGGAATGATTCATTCCTTTGGACAAATGAGTAGCCTTTCTTCTGAAATCCCCGGTTTCTACGAAAGTGATATTCTTGATGCTAAAGGAAAAATGGTTTTGCCTGCATGGTGCGATTCACATTCACATATCGTATTTGCCCAGTGGAGAGAACATGAATTTGTGGACAAAATTAAAGGACTTACTTATGAGGAAATTGCCAAAAGAGGGGGAGGAATACTGAATTCAGCAGCTCGTCTCCAGAAAATGGACGAAGTTCAGCTTTATGAGCAAGCATTGAAAAGAGTTGCTGAAGTAATTAGTTACGGAACCGGAGCTCTTGAAATTAAAAGCGGATATGGGCTAACTCTCAATGATGAACTGAAAATGCTGAGAGTAATAAGAAAATTAAAAGAAACTACTCCGCTAACAATTAAGGCCACTTTCCTAGGTGCTCATGCTGTTCCTCCCGAATTCAAAGGAAGACAAAATGAATATGTAAATCATGTCATTAATGATATGTTGCCACGTGTTGCAGATGAAAAACTTGCCGATTATGTGGATGTGTTCTGTGATAAAGGATTTTTTACTGTTGATGAAACTGCACGAATTCTTGAAGCTGCTCAAAAATTTGGATTGAAACCAAAAATTCATGCCAATGAGCTTGATTATTCTGGTGGTGTTCAGGTGGGAGTGAAATATAAAGCTGTTTCTGTTGATCATCTTGAAATATCTGGTGATGATGAAATTTTGGCACTGAAGGAAAGTGACACGATGCCAACATTGCTCCCAAATGTTTCTTTTTATCTGAATATTCCTTTTGCTCCTGCACGCCAGATGATAGACTGTGGTTTGCCTGTTGCCCTGGCCTCTGACTATAATCCAGGTTCTTCCCCTTCAGGAAATATGCAACTGGTTATTTCTCTTGCATGTATTAAATATAAAATGTTCCCCGAAGAGGCTATCAATGCCGCAACAATCAATGGTGCTGCAGCCATGGAAATTGACCATACTCATGGATCAATTACCCCTGGTAAAATTGCCAACCTTATTGTTCTCAGAGATATTCCATCGCTGGCATATATTCCCTATTCTTTTGGTGAGAATAATGTATATAAAATGATATTAAATGGTAAAGAAATATAAAAATTAAAAAAAATGAAAAAGTTAATAGAATGTGTTCCCAACTTTAGCGAAGGAAGGAATATGCAAGTAATTAAGCAGATTACTGATGAAATTGAAACTGTTAAAGGTGTAAAACTGCTGGATGTTGACCCGGGTGAATCAACAAACCGTACAGTGGTCACAATGGTAGGCACACCAGAAGATGTGTGCGAAGCGGCATTTCGTGCTGTAAAAAAAGCTGCCGAACTTATTGATATGCGCACACACAAAGGCGCTCATCCAAGGTTTGGAGCAACTGATGTGTGCCCACTTGTGCCTGTGGCAAATATATCAATGGAAGAAGTTGTTGAATATGCACGAAAACTTGGAGAGAGAATTGGAAATGAACTGGGAATTCCTGTTTATTGTTATGAAGATGCTGCGCTTGAACCAAAAAGAGCAAATCTTGCCTATTGTCGCTCAGGAGAATATGAAGCATTGCAAGAAAAAATGACAAAACCTGAATGGAAACCCGATTTCGGACCTGCTCAATTCAATGCAAAAGCAGGCGCAACTGCTGTTGGCGCCAGAGATTTCCTTGTGGCAATTAATTATAATCTGAATACAACCTCCACAAGAAGAGCCAATGCAATTGCTTTTGATGTGCGCGAAAGAGGTCGCCCTGCAAGAGAAGGGAATCCTGTTACTGGAAAAGTCATAAAAGACGAAAAGGGCAATGATGTTATGATTCCCGGATCTCTCAAAGCAACAAAGGCGATTGGTTGGTTTATTGAGGAATATGGGATTGCTCAGGTGTCTATGAATATCACTAATATTGCTGTTACTCCTGTTCATGTAGCTTTTGATGAGGTTTGTGCAAAAGCAAATGAAAGGGGCGTGCGTGTTAGTGGATCGGAAATTGTGGGGCTTATTCCAAAGCGAGTTCTCATTGATGCTGGAAAACATTATCTGATAAAACAACAAAGGTCTCTCGGGGTGTCTGAAAATGAACTGATAAAAATCGCTGTTAAATCAATGGGACTTGATGACCTGAAGCCATTCAATGCTCGTGAAAAGGTGATAGAATATATTCTTGAAGATGATGAAAAGAAATGCAAGCTGGTTGACATGACATGCAAAGCTTTTTGTGATGAAACTGCTTCCGAATCACCTGCTCCAGGTGGTGGTTCTGTTGCAGCATACATGGGTGCAATGGGTGCTGCCCTGGCAACCATGGTGGCCAATCTTTCTTCACACAAAAGAGGATGGGACGACAAATGGGAATTCTATTCTCAATGGGCTGAAAAAGGTGAAGCTTTGAAAAATGAACTCATCCATCTGGTTGATGAAGATACAAATTCATTCAATCTGATTATGGATGCTTTCGGTCTTCCTAAAAAGACTGAAGAAGAAGCCGTAATCAGAAAAAAAGCCATACAGGATGCAACATTATATGCCACTCAAATTCCTTTAAATACAATGAAAACTGCATTTAAAACATTTGAGCTCTGCAAAGCAATGGCATCAGATGGGATGACTTCTTCGGCCAGCGATGTTGGTGTAGGTGCACTGGCAATCACTGCCGGAATAAAAGGGGCCATGCTTAATGTGAAAATTAATGCTGTTCAGCTTGAGGATAAAACTATTGCTCAACAGCTTGTAAATGAAGCCGATGAAATTGTAAGTGAGGCTCAAATTATGGAAAAACAGATTTTGGAAATGGTTGTTTCAAATATTAAATAGTGAAATATTTGTACGAATTCCTGAATTGAGACATCAAAATATTTTTTAAACATCTTGTAATCAACATGTTGTAAAAAAAGTTAAATCACTGAATGAAATTAGACATTCAGTGTCGTGTTTTTATCTAAGCATTTGTATTATATTTGAAAAAAATTAAAAAATCATCGCATATGAAAAAGATAGTTTATTCTTGTCTAGTATTATTTTTCATTTTTATTTCATATACTACATCAGCTCAAACAGTGATTTGGTTTGAAGACTTTGGAACTGGTTGTAACCAGGGACAGTTAGCCCATAATTTTACAACTACCAATGGTACATGGACAGTCACTAACACTGGTGTTAACGATGCAGAGGCAAACGTCTGGTTTATAAGCGCAACAGAAAGAATAGATGTTGATAACTGTGGGATAGGTTGTGGAGGTACAAATAGTAGAACATTGCATCTTGGAAGCGTTGCAATTCCGGCTTTTGGTTATCCTGCAGATCTTGGGGCTGCTTATAATGCAGGCGGTTTATGTGGTTTGTTTTTTTGTGTTGCAACTAACAAACGTGTTGAATCTCCTTTTATTAACTGCACAAGCCAAAGCAACATTGAATTGTCTTTTGATTATATTGAATACGGGCAGGGTGCAACAGATAACGCAACACTATGGTATTATGACGGTACAACATGGTCTTTGCTTGTTGATTTGCCTAAAACGTTATGTTGTGATGGTGTAGGAGGAACTTCAACATGTAATAATTCTTTGCAGGGAAACTTTACAAATTATACAATTTCTTTACCAATATCAGCCAACAATAACCCCAACGTAAAAATTGGCTTTAACTGGACGAACAATGATGATGGAGTGGGGGCAGACCCTTCCTTCGCTGTCGATAATATAACACTTACAGTTCCTTCGGGAGTTACTCCTCCTGTGGCTGATTTCTCAGCTTCACAAACTTCCATATGTGCAGGTGAATGTATTGACTTCACAGATCTAAGTACTAATACACCCACAAGTTGGAGCTGGACTTTTACAGGAGGAACACCTGGAACCTCTAATTCACAAAACCCCGCCAATATTTGCTACACTACTCCCGGAACATACACTGTTACTCTGGTTGCGACAAATGCAGGCGGCTCAAGTCCCCCTGAAACAAAGACAAATTATATAACTGTTCATCCAAACCCTGTGGTAGATTTGGGTCCAGATACCACAATCTGTGATGGAGACATTTTGCAACTTGATGCCGGCGCTGGCTATACAGGCTATGCATGGTTGCCTTCAGGCAGTACACAAACCATCAATGTAACCACAACCGGTACCTATTCTGTCACAGTCACCGATGTCAATACATGTCAGGGAAGTGATGAAATCACAGTGACAGTTATAACTTCTGCCGATGCAACAATCACATCAGGAACTTCCTTTTGTTCAAATGACCCTGCAGTGAATTTTACTGCAGTTGATGGTGGCGGAACCTGGATAGGTCCGGGCATTACAGCAGGAGGATTATTTACCCCATCAACAGCAGGAGTAGGAATGCATCAAATAATCTATACCATTCCTGGCAGTTGTGGAGATGCAGACACTGTGCAGGTCACTGTTCTACAGGCTCCTACTGTCAACCTGGGACCAGATACCACAATTTGTGACGGAGACATTTTGCAACTTGATGCCGGAGCTGGCTATACAGGCTATGCATGGTTGCCTTCAGGCAGTACACAAACCATCAATGTAACCACAACCGGTACCTATTCTGTCACAGTCACCGATGTCAATACATGTCAGGGAAGTGATGAAATCACAGTGACAGTTATAACTTCTGCCGATGCAACAATCACATCAGGAACTTCCTTTTGTTCAAATGACCCTGCAGTGAATTTTACTGCAGTTGATGGTGGCGGAACCTGGATAGGTCCGGGCATTACAGCAGGAGGATTATTTACCCCATCAACAGCAGGAGTAGGAATGCATCAAATAATCTATACCATTCCTGGCAGTTGTGGAGATGCAGACACTGTGCAGGTCACTGTTCTACAGGCTCCTACTGTCAACCTGGGACCAGATACCACAATTTGTGACGGAGACATTTTGCAACTTGATGCCGGCGCTGGCTATACAGGTTATGCCTGGTTACCTTCAGGCAGTACACAAACCATCAATGTAACCACATCAGGTACCTATTCTGTCACAGTCACTGATGCCAATACATGTCAGGGTAGTGATGAAATAGTTGTTACTGTTGTTACAAGTTATGATGCAACAATATTGACAACAGGGCCATTTTGCTCCAATGGTAGTTCTGTACAGTTTAATGCACAAGATGCAGGTGGCACATGGTCGGGAACAGGTATTAGTTCCGGCGGATTATTTAATCCTGTAGTTGCAGGTCCCGGAGTACACCAGATAATTTATACAATTACAGGTAGTTGTGGAGATGCAGATACTGTTCAGGTCACTGTTCATCCTGCTCCTGTAATTGATTTGGGTCCAGACCAAACAGTTTGTGAGGGAGATCTTGTAACACTTGATGCAGGAAGTGGTTATAGCAATTACTCATGGACACCTTCCGGAAGCAATCAAACACTTGATGTAACGACAAGTGGAACATACTCAGTAACAGTAACAGATTCCAATGGATGTCAGGGAAGTGATGATGTTGTTATTAATGTTCAGACTCAGGCAGATGCAAGCATTCTAACAACAGGGCCATATTGTACAAACTCAGATGAAGTTCAGTTTACTGCTCAAACTACAGGCGGCACATGGAGTGGCAATGGTATCAGCAGTGCGGGTTTATTTTATCCATCAACTGCAGGAGAAGGAACCCATGAGATTATTTATACAATTCCCGGTTTATGCGGAGATATTGATACTGTAGATATTGTTGTGTATGCAAGTCCATCAGGAATGGTAATAACCTCGGATGAATCCTGTATAGGAGCTTCTGATGGATGGGCATATGTAGTCGTCAATGGAGGAACAGCACCATATACAATAGTATGGAGTACTTTGGTTTCTGGTGATACTGTAACAGGTTTAATGCCCGGAACATACTTTGTTAATATTACGGATTTAAATTCATGTTTATATCTTGAAGAATTTATTATACTTTCAGGGACACAGGAATGTAGCCCACCTCACGTATATGTTCCTAATACATTTTCTCCCAACGGAGACGGACAGAATGATATACTGTATGTAAGAGGAGAGGGAATCAGATATATGGAATTTATTATATATAGCAGGTGGGGAGAGAAGGTATTTGAAAGTTTTGATAAAGAAACAGGCTGGGATGGCACCTATAAGGGTCAGTTATGTGATCCGGGAGTATTTTCATATATTCTGAATATTACATGGGATAATACAGCGAAGGAGGAGAAGTTTTCAGGCAATATTACTTTGGTGAGATAAAATGATTGTTTCAGACAATTATACATTATTATAATATATGAAGTAATTTGTGGATTTTTCTTTTATTGATTGTGTATAATAAAAGCAACAATAAAAAAAAGTTTCGGGGATAAATGATTGACTATAAGTATGTATATGAAATAAGTAATAAAAAAGTAAAAATATATTTGTTTGTGAAAGAAAATAAGTATTAACTTTGCAGTCCCGTTTTTAAAAAAGATAAAGTTCATTGATAAAAAAAGGGGAAAGAAATTTTTTTCAGAAAAAATAAAAAAAGTTTTGTCATATTAAAAAAAGCATTACTTTTGCACTCCTGTTTTAAACGAAATCAGGTTTTTGAAAAAAAGTTTTAAAAAAAAACAAAAAATTGTTTGGTGTATTAAAAAATTGTATAATTTTGCACTCCCAAACTTTAAATAAAGAAAAAGTTCTTTGAGATATTGAAGCAAAAAGAGAGGTGATAAGTATCCTTGAGTTCAAGCAATTGAATAACCAAGGTGGCGATAGTAAATCCAAGAGCATTCAAGATCATTTCTACAATGGAGAGTTGGATCCTGGCTCAGGATGAACGCTCGCGGCAGGCTTAATCCATGCAAGTCGAGGGGCCGCCCGGGTAGCAATACCTGGTG
>CAZGIW010000039.1:0-34934 GCA_964526285.1 uncultured Bacteroidales bacterium
TAATATTGTTAAGAAAAAACTTAAAAAAAATTTGTTTTTAACTTAGAATACTCAATACATCGCAATACATCGCAATACATCGCAGTGTGGCACTCAGCACAGCGCCTTAAGGGGACACACAGAAAATCAATAAAAAAACATCGTGCTATCTTGCTGAATCTCAGCATTCAGACCCCACCCCGCCATAACTATTTGATATTTTATATTTTATATTTTCTATTTTCTATCTTCTACTATGTATCAATATTAACAATAATCTCACGATGCTTTCTGATTCTTTTTGGCAAATTTGCTGATTTTTTTTGTAATCCTTGCTGCTGTTCTTCTGCCACACCGCTCCGCCAAGTCCACACAAACGTCATCCTGAAGTCCTTTGTGCCTGTATTCGGTATTGTCCTTATTGCTTCCAAAAATGTAATCTCCAACATTGCGCTTGTTAGAGAGTTTTTCGTCTTTATCCACACTTGCCCATCCTGTGCTGATTTTTTCCCCTCTGTTGTAAAGTGTAAAATCGGTTGATGCATAGCAGGAGTGCAAAACATAGGATTGCCCATGATAAGTAGATTTTTCATCATCCACTTTTGTGTATTCCATAATCTCACCCAAAATGAATTTGTCAATTGTCAGTATAAAATCCACAGGGGTATTCATGTCAGTTACAACAGTAACACCCATTGACTCAAGTTCTTTTTGAAGCTCTTTTTCAAATGCTCTCATGTATTCCTGTTCGGTTGAGTGAAGAATGTACTTTGGAAATTCAGGTTTTTTAACCTGAACAGGTGCGCTTTGTTCAATCCTCAGTGTAGCCGGTCCTTCGATGGTTCTGCTGATATAACATGATGATAGAATAACAGCCAAAAAACAAATGGTGATGTATTTCATGATATAATTTTTTTTCAAAACTATGAAAAAATCATCGTTCAGTATGGATTTGGATAAAATTTTTTATCAGTTTGTTTATCTACAAAAAAATTGATTACTTTTACAATGTAAATAATTGGAAAAATCACTATGAAGGTATTAAGAAAACGACTGGGTTTACGGATTGCAGGGATACTTGCAGCATCAATACTGTTGTTGCTTGGCTCAACAGCCTGTAAGTCTAAAAAGCATTATACCAAATATGGGCCACCTCCTGCTGAAACAGAAGTTGAACCAATTACAAAATACGGACCTCCACCTGACAGAGAACCAGACATGCAAATGAAATACGGAGTGCCTCATAACCCAAATGACAATTAATTTTTTTTATTATGAAAAGAATAAGCAGATCTTTTTTAAAAATCAGAATCAGATTTATTTCAAAGATATTTGCTTTTGCCGGTGCTGGTGTGTTTTTTGTTTCATGCGGGCAAAACGTTCAGGAAACTGATGTTGATACTGGAGATACCATTTCTGTAACCCATGATGATACTTTGTTATCCGATGATGAAGACACATTGCAGGTTACACCTGAAGAGATTCCGGTTGAAGAGCCACCAAAAGACAAACCTGTTATTATTGATGTTCCCAAAGATCCTCCGGCAACAAAATATGGTGTATTTTTTGATTCTGATGAATTATAGAAATGTCCGGATGCCAGTAGCTAAGAAAAATCTCATTATCAAATTCAGAATCAAGATTTTAAAAAGAATCCTTTTACTTCTTAGTATTCCAGTAATTGCATATTCCTGTAAAACCACACATAACAAGCAAGACGCATTGTACTTTCCCCGAACTGGTTTGGTGCAAAAAGATACAATACAAAGTGATACTGTTGATCCAGTTTTCTACAATCCAGTTCCTGTGTGTGATTATGGTGTTCTACCTGTTACACCTGTGTATTATGAACCATATCCAATTAGTGAATATGGTGTTGTGCCTCCTGATTTGGAATTGGAAAAGGAGGATTAAAGCCGTTAAAACCTCATAGAGCTATGAAAAGATTTTCACCTGGTTTCAGAAAAAAACTTGCACTGCATTTTCACTCCAGATATGTCAAACTGAAAGCGAAGGAACATGAATTAAACTATATGTTTTGGGAATGCACTTCAAGGTGCAATATTGCATGTCTTCATTGCGGCAGTGACTGCAAAATTATTGAAGATGCCCCCGATATGCCGGCCGAAGACTTTCTCAATGTTGCAAAACAAATCTCCACAAGGTATAATCCGAAGAGAGTGATGATTGTTGTGTCAGGAGGCGAGCCTCTGGTTAGAAAAGACTTGCCTGAGGTGGGCTTGAAACTGAAGGAAATGGGTTTCCCATGGGGGATGGTGAGCAACGGTTATGCAATGACACCTGAATTGTTTAGAAAACTGCGTGATTCAGGTTTGCGTTCAGCAACAATTAGTCTTGATGGATTGAAAGAAAATCATGACTGGTTGAGAGGTCGCAGTGGCTCGTTTGAACGTGCTGTTGAGGCAATCAAATTGCTTGCCAGAGAGGAAGGAATGGTGTATGATGTGGTGACCTGTGTAAACAGCAAAAACTTTAATGAACTTGAGGAAATTAAAAATTTTCTATTGGAAATTGGTGTCAATCGCTGGCGATTATTTATGATTGATCCTATTGGCAGGGCAGCTCATAATCCACTTTTGCATATTTCCGATAAGCAGTTTGAAGGAATGCTTGATTTTATAGTTAAAAACAGAGTTGAAGGAAAAATCAGAACATCTTTTGGCTGTGATGGTTTTTTGGGTGACTATGAAGCCATAGTTCGTGAAGGATTGTTTTTTTGCCGTGCAGGAACTCAGGTTGGTTCAGTGCTGGCAAACGGTGATATCGGAGCATGCCCAAATATTCACAGAGGATTTGTTCAGGGGAATATCTATAAAGATGATTTTCTTGATGTATGGGAAGACAGATTTAAGGAATACAGAAACCGTAAGGTTTTTAAAACAGGAATGTGCAGGAGCTGTAAACAATGGAAAAACTGCAGGGGAGAAGGGATGCATCTGAGAGAACCAGGCAATTCCGATCCGCTCATGTGTCATTTTCAGCGACTTTATGGGGGTTCATAGTCCCATTTTCTGTTTTGTTACATAAACATTTTGTAATTTTATGCACTTTTTGTAAGTACAAATGGATAAAGTTGTATCAATAGAAAAATTGCAGCGTATTGCACAGGAAATACGTGTCAATGTAGTTCGTTCACTTGCTGCATCAGGCTCTGGCCATCTTGGAGGGTCGCTGGGGTTGGCAGATGTGTTTACAGCCTTGTATTTTCATGTGATGAATCACCAGCCTGAAAATCCTCAGTGGGATTATCGTGACAGACTCATTTTATCAATTGGACATGTGGCTCCTGTTTTGTATGCCACACTTGCACAGGCAGGATATTTTCATACTTCCGAATTGCTAACGCTTCGACAGCTTGGTTCTCGTTTGCAGGGTCATCCTGGCAAAGATCACGGACTTCCGGGTATTGAAATTTCATCAGGAAGTCTTGGGCAGGGGCTTTCAGTTTCTGTTGGGTTGGCTCTTGGAGCGCAAATGGATAAGAAGAATTGTAAGATTTACACAATACTTGGGGATGGTGAACTGCAAGAAGGAAGTGTGTGGGAGGCGGCCATGAGTGCGGCTCACTACCAGCTTGATAATCTGGTTGCAATTGTTGACAGAAATTTTAAACAGATTGATGGTGACACAGAAGATGTGATGGCCCTTGAACCTTTGGTTGATAAGTGGAAGGCTTTTGGCTGGGATTGTTATCTGTGTAATGGAAACGAAATGAAGCAGGTGACAGATACTTTAAACAAATTAAAAAATCAAAAGGGAAAACCAGCAGTAGTGTTAGCAGAAACAAAAATGGGAAAAGGAGTTGTTTCCATTGAAGATGATTACCGCTGGCACGGAAAGGCACCATCTCCTCAGGAGGCAGAGCAGTTTATAGAAGAATTACAGAAACAGTATCATGGAGAAATTTGAAATTCGTGAGTATATTCCCACCAAATCCGGGTTTGCTAAAGGTTTGCTCAATGCAGGCACTGACAATGACCATGTGATATGTCTCGGAACAGATATTACAGCATCTGTGGGAATGGATCTATTTGCTGAGGCACTTCCTGAGAGATTTTTTTCAATTGGCATTGCAGAGCAGAATGCAGCAGGGGTTGCCGCTGGCCTTGCCCTCATGCAAAAAATTCCCGTTTTTTCCACTTATGGTGTATTTTCTGCTTTTCGTGCTGCTGATCAAATCAGGGTTTCTGTGTGTTACAATAATCTGCATATCATCATTGGCGGAGCACATTCAGGAATTTCTGTCGGTCCCGATGGAGCGACTCATCAGGCTCTTGAAGATATTGCGCTGATGCGTTCGCTTCCCAATATGACTGTGTTGTCTCCCTGCGATGCCACACAAACAGAAAAGGCAGTTATTGCTGCTGTTGAACATATTAAAGGACCTGTATATTTACGTTACGGAAGAGATGCTGTACCTGATTTTTCAAGTCCCGATCAATTGTTTGAACCAGGAAAAGGACAAATTCTGAATTCTGGCAAAGATGTTTGTATTATTGCCACAGGACATATGGTTTGGCACGCTCTTCAGGCAGCTGAAATTCTGGAAAATGAAAGAATTGAGGCAATGGTTATTAATATTCATACAGTTAAACCATTGGACGAGGAGCTGATTCTAAGTGCAGCCGATTACTGCGGAGCCATTGTCAGTTGTGAAGAACATCAGATTCACGGTGGTCTTGGTTCTGCAATTTCAGAATTAATTGTAAGAAATCATCCTGTTCCTATGGAATTTGTTGGGGTGAATGACACTTTTGGAGAGTCGGGACAGCCTGCAGAACTCATGGTTAAATACGGACTCTGTCATCAGTCAATTGTGAAGGCTGTACGAAAAGTTATGAAAAGGAAATGAATATGATGAAATGGTTTATGGTGTATTATTTATTGATTCTTGGGGTTTTTCCCAGTGAAAAAACAACACATATGGAAAGAACAGATAAACAGATACTTCTTGGAAAGTTTAACCCGCAGTCGCACCCTGATTATATTAAAGCTGTTGCTCCTTATACACATAAAGATGGCATGTATCTTCATAAAGAAACATATGATGCATTTAAAAAAATGCACGAAGCAGCCAAAACAGACGGAATCACTCTGGTTATTGTTTCAGCCACAAGAAATTTTGACAGACAGAAACAAATTTGGGAAAACAAATGGAACGGAGTAACATTGGTGGGAGGAAAAAATCTCAAACAAACAATTTCAGACCCGGTTGAAAGAGCAGAAAAGATTTTATCATATTCTTCAATGCCAGGAACATCAAGACACCATTGGGGCACCGATATTGATATTAACAGTGTTTCCCCTTCATATTTTCAAAGTGGAAAGGGACTGAAAGAATATAACTGGTTGGTTGAAAATGCACCTGTTTTTGGATTTTGTCAGCCATATAAACATAAAGGTATTGAAAGAGAAACAGGATATGAAGATGAAGCGTGGCACTGGACTTATACTCCTCTTTCCTGCAAATTTACCAGAGATTATATTGAAACAGTTACATATGATGATATCACAGGGTTTGCTGGATCGGAAACGGCGAAACAAATTGATGTTATTCAGAATTACGTACTTGGAATACATCATGATTGTACCTGCAAAGAATAAATGTTTTTATTCCTTCACTCTGCGTCTTTATTAACTTCTATCATTAGTGTCCGACAAAAGGAAATAAAATTTGAAAATTTATTCGGACAATAGTGAATTTCTATTCCAAAACATAGTTAAAGAAATCACAAAAACTTGCTTCATGTTTTAAAATTAATTATCTTTGCATAGAAACAATCTAAATAAAAACAATCATGAAGTCATTATATCTTTTTTTGTCAATTACCTTTTTGCTTATTTTTCAATCATATTCTCAAATTCAAATAATTACTCAAACGAACAATTCATTTTCTCCCCAATTTTTGCAAGTGCATGTTGGAGACACAGTGAGATGGATTTGGACTGATGGCTTTCACACAACCACTTCGGTTAATATTCCTGTTGGAGCATCAGCCTGGGATAGTCCATTGAATTCTACTGTAAGTTCATATGACTATTTAGTCGAGTTCGAAGGAACATACAATTATGTTTGTGTTCCTCATCAGTCAATGGGCATGACAGGCACTATTGAGGTTCTTTTATCTACTGAGATTGAAGAGCGACAAGAGGAAAATTTCTCTGTTTTTCCAAACCCATTTAAGGAAAATATCACTGTGAGATTGCTACAAACACAACAATCAGCAAAGGGTATCGTAGTATGGGATGTTACTGGAAAAATTATTTTTACTGATTTTTCTGGATTTGAATCCGGATATGAACTTAATACTGAATCGTGGTATTCAGGAACTTATGTTTTGAACGTATATGTGGGAACTGAAAGATTTTGGAAAATACTGGTAAAGGATTAAAAAAAACCGCAAGTTTTTCTGAATAATTGTGTCAAAAGGACATAAATTTTTTTCTATGCAAACTTTCGGAAAACTCCTTATCATTTCTTTACTTTCAGTAATCTCAGTTCAACTCAAAGCACAACAACAGGGTCAAAGCATGCCGGCCAACAGAACTATTCAAGGATATGTGCTTGATTCCATATCAGACTATCCGCTTGAATTTGCCAGTGTGGCTGCATTTCGTATGAAAGACTCTATGCTTGTCAGTGGGGCAATTACCAACTCAAAAGGGTTTTTCTCAATTCCACAGATTACTCCCGGAAGATATATGCTGAGAGTGACATTTGTGGGCTACAAAACTACTGAATATGGCCCTGTGATGTTTTCACCTCAGGAAGGCGAAGTACTTGATGTGGGAAAAATTTATGTTGCAATATCTGCAGCCTCACTTGATGCAGTGGAAATTGTGGGAGAAAAACCATTCATAGAGATGAATCTTGATAAAAAAGTTGTCAATGTTGAGGGAAACATCACTATTTCAGGCGGTACAGCCATCGATGTGCTGGAAACGGTTCCATCTGTTACTGTTGATATGGATGGCAATGTGAGTTATCGTGGATCAGAAAATGTAACCATTCTTATAGACGGGCGGCCTGCCAATTTTGCCGGCTCCAGAAAGGCAATGCTCGAACAGATACCTGCTGATATGATTGAATCCATTGAGCTGATTACAAATCCTTCAGCAAAATATGATCCCGAAGGCACTTCAGGAATTATCAATATTGTGCTGAAAAAAAGAAAAACACAAAATACTTCTGTGATTGCCTCTGTCAATGTGAATTCACTGCTTGGCTATTCTGGAAATGTGGCCATAAGCCATGGATTTAAAAAATTAAATATTTATGCGAATTATGATTACAGAAATGATGTGCGTAAAAGTGATGGAGCTGTCACAAGATACAGTTTTATCAGTGAACCTTATTTGCAGGAACAGGAATCAGAAAGTGAGTCTAATTCAACAGGTCACTCATTTAAACTGGGTGCTGATTATTTTATGAATAACAGGAATACATTAGGGTTTTCAGTTAATGGTAATTTGCGTAGCTCATCTTCCATTTCAGAAAGTGAGAATATGGAAAAAGATATTAATTTACAGTTTCTGAACAACTATATTAATTCAAGTACAGGAGATAATTCTCACGAAATGATGAACGGGAATTTGTATTATTTAAGAAAATTTGAAACCAAAGGGCAGGAGTTGCAACTGGATTTCAATTATTCTCTGGGGAATTTTGACAATCTAACAGAGCAGGATAAGGTTCTTTACAATGAAAACTGGATGCTCATAGATACACTTGATATATGGCTAGATGTTATTAAATCAACTTCAGACAACCGAAATTTTTTGGGAAAACTTGATTATATCCATCCCATAGGTGAAAATGCAAAGCTGGAAACTGGGACACATGTTACCATGCGTTCGATGATAAGTGATAATTTTTATTATACAGGTATTAAAGGGGATGAAATACTCCCGCTGGATACAATAAGAAGCAATTCATTTACATTTGATGAGGATGTGTATGCTGTGTATGCCAATTTTGCTTATTCACTGAATGACAAGTGGAGTTTTTCGGCTGGTTTGAGAGGAGAATTTGCACAGGCAAGGCCATCTGTAAATAATGATACAACACAGTATCTGAATGAATATTATAGTGTATATCCCACTGGAGCTATTTCAAGAAAAATCAAGGAAGGAGAAGAAATTCAACTTACATATAGTAAGCGTGTTAATAGGCCAAGTTTTCATTCTTTGAGCCCTTTTATTGATTATACCAATTCGCCAAATCTTAGGGGAGGAAATCCTTATCTGAAGCCTGAGTATATACATTCAGTTGAACTTGGATATATGAAAATCTGGAAAAGCACCAGCCTCATGCCCAGTTTGTTTTACAAAAGAACCATTGACCTGATTTCAAGATACAGAATTAATTATCTTGATTCATTTTCACTTGCCACTTATGAGAATATTGCCAGTGCAGATGCGTTTGGACTTGAGCTTATTGTAAATCAGACAATAACAAAATGGTGGAGGGTGAATGTGAGTGCTAGTTTATTTAAAACACAAATCAACGGAGAGAATATTGATCCTGATTTAACAGCAGATGATTTTTCTTATAGTGGAAATTTAAATTCATCTATGAAGCTGCGAAAACATTTAGATTTACAAATAAATGCCATGTATCGTGGTCCTCGTGTTATGTTGCAGGGATCCAGAAAATCAATGTTTTTTGTGAATGCAGGGTTGAGATATCAGATTGTTGAAAATAAACTGACAGCAAGCCTCAATGTAAGAGATATATTCAATACAATGAAATTTGGTGTATTACTTGAGGATCCAACATTTAGTTTTGATGTGCAAAGAAAATGGCAATCCAGAGTTATTACATTTGGATTAACCTGGCAAATTAATGCAAAAAACGGACAGGCAGAAAGAAGGAGAGGTCGTCAGGATGAGGGGATGTCAGATGATGATATGTTCTAAATTGTGAGAATATCCTTTTCTTTTGCTTCAACAAGTTTGTCAACTTTTTCAACCCACTTGTCTGTGAGTACCTGAATTTCTTTTTCCACCAATTTCACTTCGTCTTCAGGAACACTATCTTTTTCAAGTTTTTTTGCTTTGTCATTGCTCATTCTCCTCACATTTCTAATAACAACTCTGGCATTTTCGGCTTCCTGTTTTGCTTTTTTAACAAGTTCTTTTCTTCTCTCTTCAGTAATTGGTGGAATATTTATACGAATGATTTCGCCGTTGTTTTGAGGTGTAAAACCAAGATTTGCAGCAAGTATAGCTTTTTCAACAGCAGGCAGAATGGTTTTGTCCCATGGTTGAATGACTATGGTGCGGGCATCGGGAGTATTGATATTGGCTGCCTGATTAAGTGGAGTGATGGCTCCGTAATAGTCAATTTTTATGTCTTCAAGCAGTTGGGGAGAGGCTTTCCCCGCACGGATTTTTGTAAATTCTTTTTCAAGATGGTAAAATGCTGATTGCATTTGCTCTTCTGTTTCTTCCAAAAGAAGGATTGAATCGTCTGTCATATTGTTTATTGTTTTTGATTTTCTGAATTTTCTGCCGGAGATGTAATTTCTGATTCCTTTTCTCCGCTTTCTTTTTGCATTTTCTCCAGAAGTTTTTTGTATTCCTTTTCCACCCTGTCTTTATTCCATTTGAAAACCCATAAATAGTGAAATATCAAAATAACACTCCATATTCCCGTGGGAAAAATTGCCCAGTACCAAATGGCAATATTCACATAATGGAAAAAAATTCCCACAAGCCATATGAGAACATTAGCAAGAATAAACACAGTGAGATGCATTTTAAAATTGGCAATAGCTCTTGCTTTTTCTCTTAGTTCCTCATGTAGGCGGTAGTCATTTTTCTCGTTTTGCATAATCAAATTGCTGTAAAGTTGTTTGCAAAAATAAATAAAAAAATGAAAATACTATTTTTCTGTATTCAGACGGATCAAATCATATTCTCCCGGTCGTTCAGAAATATTTATGTTTCGTCTGTACTGGATAGTATTGTTATCTATAAATTTGAAATCGTCGCCCGACAATGAAGAACAAATACTGCCACAAATGAAATTAACAGGACGATCAAATTTTTGTTTGTTCATTACTTCATAATTTTCATTGAGAGTGACAACAATTAATCTGCAAATACTGGTATATCCGTAGAGCTGTTGCTGATTTATTATAACAAAACACAATTTGGTGCCACACGGAGACCATGCCGGATTACTGATTCCGTCAATATCAGGATAAACAGTAAATAATGTATGTGTATTGGAATTTTCTATATCAAAAATTTGTATTGCCAGACTATCATAATTGAGATAGCATAGCAGGGAGTTATATATTGATATAACAGGCGGACAGTCCAGATATTTGCCAACATCTTGGGGTAGATTAATTGCATTGCCTGCATTGTCGGCAATACCATACACTGCACAGGATGCATATTCATCAATAACATAGGAGTGATAAGTCTGTTGAGCATGAATAATGAATGAAAAGAATATCAATGTACAGAATAAGAGTATCTTATGAATCATAATTAAATGAGATTATTTTACAATTGTTCCGATTGCATCCCCTTTAACAATCTTCAATAGATTACCTTTGGTGTTCATGTTGAATACGACGATTGGAAGATTGTTTTCTTTGCACAAAGTAAATGCAGTCATATCCATTACATTAAGTTTTTTTTCATAGGCTTCGTCGAAGCTCAGTGTATCAAATTTCACTGCATGTGGATCTTTTTCAGGATCTGCAGAGTAAATTCCGTCCACACGGGTTCCTTTCAGAAGTGAGTCAGCCTGAATTTCAAGTGCTCTGAGCGCCGCTGCACTATCTGTAGTAAAAAATGGATTTCCTGTACCACCGGCAATAATGGTAACGTATCCCTGTTGCAAAAAATATTGGGCAGTTTTTGAATGCATTTTGCTGCAAAGAGGTTGTACTTCAATTCCTGAGAATACGATGGCTTTTTTGCCAAGTTTTTCCAGTTCAGATTTAAGGGCAAGGCTATTCATAACAGTTGCCAGCATTCCCATATAATCTCCGTCAATTCTGTCAAATCCTTTAGTAATGCCCTGTACGCCTCTGAAAATATTACCTCCGCCAATCACAACGCCTACCTGCACGTCTTTGTCAAGTATGCTAATGATTTCTTCTGCAAAATAATTTAACTGAACTGGATCAATTCCGTATGATTGTTCTCCCATAAGAGATTCACCGCTTAGTTTTAAAAGTATTCTGGAATATTTCATGATTTTTTTTTTGGATTGTAAAAATAATTTTGTTCAAAATTAAAAAAAAATCTGATAGAAAAAAGTTTGTATTGGCTTATCCCCCAAAAAAAAAGGCATCTTATAGGAGATGCCTTTAAAATTTCAATGGAAAAAAATTAAGAAACAGTGAGTCTGTGGAAAGTTGTAACCTGCAGGTCTTTATCAACTGATTCCACATAAGCTTTAACTGTCATGTTGCCGTCTTTGATGAAAGCCTGGCTCATGAGAGTGCTTTCTTTAAAAAACTTATTGAGTTTTCCCTGAGCAATTTTCTCAACCATTTCTTCAGGTTTTCCTTCCTGACGAATTAAATCGCGGGCAATTTCAAGTTCTTTTTCAATAATGTTTGCTGGAACAGAATTTTCATCCAGAGCAACCGGAGCCATTGCTGCAATTTGCATTGCAACATCCTTTCCTGCTTCTTCCACACCTTGAATTTTTTTGTTAAAAGCGACCAGGGTACTGATTTTTTTGTTGTGGTGATTGTAAGAAGTTAAATAAGGCGCTTCCAGAGTGACATAGGAGACAACCTCAATTTTTTCCTGAATTCTGCTAAGCAGGTCATTTACAAGCTCACCAACTGTTTGACTTTGATTCATCAGTTTGGCTGCATTCAGTTCATCCATATTTGTGTATCTTCCTGACATTGCAACATCCATAATGTCATTTGCAGCCTGAATAAAGTCATCGCCTTTTGCAACAAAGTCAGTTTCACATGTCAAAACAAATGCAATTCCAAAAGTGTTGTCCTCGGTTGTTCTTGCAATAGCCACACCTTCGCTTGTTTCCCTGTCAGCTCTTTTACTTGCAACTTTCTGTCCTTTTTTACGAAGAATTTCAATTGCTTTATCAAAATCACCTTCAGCTTCTGTCAATGCCTGTTTGCAGTCCATCATTCCAACTCCTGTCATTTTTCGGAGTTTGTTTATATCCTGTGCTGTAATATTTGCCATGGTATTAGTTTTTAAATAGTTTTTTTAAATTATTTCTTTTTTAAGGGCTTTTTTATGGGTTTTTTCTCGTCCTTATCCTTTTCATCTTCATTCTCATCCTCATCCTCATCCAGGTCAAGTTTGATGGATTTCTCTGAGGTTTTTACAGGAACTTTTACTATGTCCAGAATTTCCTCATCGTCCTCTTCAAAAGTAGTCACATTTTCATTATTGTCGTCCTCTTCATTATCAGGATAATCCTTTTCAGCTTTTCTTTCAGCAAGTCCTTCAACCACAGCATTTGAAATATAGTCAAGAATCAATCCGATTGATTTTGCCGCATCATCATTTGCAGGGATCGGGAAGTCAATGAGAAGAGGATTAGTATTGGTATCAACAATTGCGAAAGTGGGGATATTCAATTTTCTTGCTTCAGCAACAGCAATATGTTCTTTGTTGATGTCAACGATAAAAACTGCGGCTGGGATTTTTGTAAGGTCTGAAATACTTCCAAGGTTTTTTTCCAGTTTGGCACGCTCACGAGTAATCTGTAGTCTTTCACGTTTTGAAATATTGGTGAATGATTGATCCTCCATGAGTTTGTCAATGTTGGTCATTTTTTTAACCGATTTGCGGATAGTACCAAAGTTAGTAAGCAAACCACCTGGCCAGCGTTCAACCACATAGGGCATGGTTGCATTTTTTGCAGCATTTGCAATGAGTTCTTTGGCTTGTTTTTTTGTTCCCACAAACAAAATTCTTTTGTTTGATTTTGCAACTTGTTTGATGGCATTTGCAGCCTCTTCAAGTTTTGCAATGGTTTTGTATAAATCAATAACATGAATTCCATTTCGCTCCATAAAAATATAAGGAGCCATGTTTGGATTCCATTTTCTTTTGAGGTGGCCAAAATGACAACCTGCTTCCAGTAATTGTTCGAATTGTAATTGTTTCATTTATTTATAAGGTTATGTTTACATTCTCTTGACTGCAATCAACCGGTAGCACCACTGTGGTCCGGATGATTTGGATACTAAACATGCTCTGAAAAAAACTCCTAACGTTTTGAAAACTGGAATTTCTTTCTGGCTTTTGGTTGACCAGGTTTTTTCCTTTCAACCATACGTGGATCGCGGCGCATCAATCCATGTGGCTTCAAAAGTGCTCTGTTCTCAGAATCTACTTCAACCAAAGCGCGTGAAATTGCCATCCTCAAAGCTTCTGCCTGTCCGGTTATTCCACCTCCATCAAGATTGACCTTGACATCATATTTGCCTACAGTATTTGTGAGAACAAATGGCTGATTAACAACATATTTTAAAGTGTCTGTGGTGAAATATTGCTCCATCTCACGTCCGTTTACAACAATTTTTCCGCTTCCGGCAGTCATATATACTCTTGCAACTGCTGTTTTCCTTCTTCCTATTTTATTGATTACGCTCATATTACGTATGTTTATTTTATTGAATTAATGTCAAATGCTTTGGGTTGCTGTGCTTCTTGTTTGTGATCAATGCCAGCATATACATATAAATTACGGTATAGTTCACTTCCAAGCTTGTTTTTTGGTAACATGCGCCTTACAGCCATCTCAATAACTCTTTCAGGATATTTGGACAAAATCTCCTGTATGTTGCGCTCTCTTTGTCCACTCTGATATCCTGTATGATGAATATATGTTTTTTGAGTCATCTTGTTTCCTGTGAGCTTTACTTTCTCAGCATTAATAATAACCACATTATCTCCGCAATCTACATGGGGAGTAAAATTGGCCTTGTGCTTTCCTCTCAGTATAAATGCTACTCTTGATGCAAAACGTCCGAGAGTCTGTCCCTCTGCGTCAATCAACAACCATTCCTTGTTCACGGTTTGTGAGTTTGCTGAAACTGTTTTATAACTTAATGTATCCATGACTAATGTTTTCTTTTTTTAAACGGGCTGCAAAATTACAAACATTTTTCTAATTAACAAATTTATGGGAAAACTTTTTTTGATTTATTTTTATTAGAGAAAATCATGTGCAATATTTCTCTACTTTTGTTGTGCTTATTTCTTTGAAAAATACTATTTATGAGAACACTCATTTTTGCTATCCTTTTTGTATCTCTTATTATATCATGTAAACATCACCCTGATAGTACTGCCCATGATGAAGTTGGTGATGATTCATTGAGTATGGTAGTTTGTGCTGATGTTCTGGGTTTCTTAAATCTGAAACCCGGTTATTTGCAACTTCAGGATTGTGATTATGAGAAAGGGCAGGTGTTATATGGTTCAAGATATTGTCTTTCAGGAAAATATGCTGAATATGCAGAGCGTTTTTTTGTCATTAATTGCAAAATGGGCGCTTTGAAATTTGTTTGCTGCGGATGGGAAAATGCAGATGGTAAAGCAGGTCAATGTGCTATTCCAATGTTCCTCAGAAATATAAATCCGTCGGTTATTTGTTCTGTTACCATGTTCTCAGAAGAAACACTGATTGATAACAGGACATTATGGAATGATTCTCTTATGTTTTATGTTTTTGTGGAGATTATCCAATGTTGAAAGGAGTTATATCTTTCTGACAAATATTCGGTTCCCTTCAATTTTAAAAACCGTAATGTCCTGATTTTCATCTACAAATTCGCCGTTTGTGGTAACTTCGTAGTATTCGTTATTAATAAAAGCTTTTCCCATTGGGACAAGTCTGGAGATTGATTTTCCGTTGTCGCCTGGTTTAAGGTTGGCGTCAATGGTGTTCATTTTTCCATCAATAACATCACTCAATGCTACTTTTTTCCATGTTCCGGATTTAAAAAAGGCAAACATGGCAATTGCAAATACCACAATTGTGATAAGCAAAGTGATATGCCCTGCTGTAGCACCGTAGGAGGCATAGGACTGATAAACGCCAAAAACAACTAGAATTCCTCCCACAATTCCAGCTACAAAGTTGGGTAATACAAAAATTTCAAGTAGTACGAGCAATAAGCCCAGTACAATTAAAGGAATGATAATTGACCATGTCATAGTTACTGTTGTTTATAATATTTTTTTGCCTTTGGAAGAAATTTTTTCATTTCTACTATTCGGCTTTGATGATTTGGATGGGTGCTTAGAAACTGGGGAATCTGTGGTCCTGAAGAATATGCCTGCATTCTTTCCCAGAAGTGGATTGCTTCTTCGGGATCATATCCTGCCATTGCCATAAAAATCATTCCGATTTTGTCTGCCTCATATTCATGTTTTCGTGAGTAGGCGAGGGTTCCCAAAACACCTCCCACTCCATAGACAGCAAGAAAAAGATTTCTGGTTTCTTCTGGTTTATCATTGAGTGCAATGACCAATGAAATTCCTCCCATATAAAGTGCCATTTGCTGACTCATGCGTTCATTCCCGTGTCGTGCCACAGCATGTGCCATTTCATGTCCCATAATAACAGCGATGCCTGATTCGTTCATGGTTAATGGCATTATTCCGGAATAGAATACAATTTTTCCTCCGGGCATGCACCATGCATTCACAACAGGACTGCTCACCAATTCATAACTCCAGTTTAAATTCTTTTTTATTTTTTTATAACCATACTTTAGCAAATAGTCATCAACTGCCCTGCTCATTCGATCGCCAACTGTTTTTACTTTTGATGCATCAGCATTGGTGACCGGAACAGGAGGGTTTGTTCTTAAAAAATCATTATATGCTGTAATACCCATCCCTGTTAAAAGCCCCTCAGGAAGCATTCTGAATTGTCTGCGACCTGTTACAGGAACTTTGTAACATGCTATTGCCAGCATGATTGTAATTAATGAAAAAACAATTATCTTTCTCATTTTTTTAGATAAAATTTATTCAATACAAACTATAATCTTTCTTTCAGAAAGCCTTTTATGGCAGGGAATAAGGTCTTTGTCTGAACCGTATTTAATTTCACAACTTCCATTGAAATGAGCAATCAGAGTACACTGTTCTGCCTGTTCTGGTGTGTGTTTGCAAACATCGATGAGAGATTCCATGACAAAATCAAAGTGATTCATGTCATCATTATATAATATGAGAGATCTTTTCTGTTCAGATGAATCAGAGAACTTTTTCCTTTTTCTTGTCAGTTCCTGCATAAATCAATTTTTTTTCAAAGTTATGAAAAAAGATTAAAACCAAGCTGCATCAGATTATTTTTCTTTTCATAAAAAATCGTAATTTCGCACATTATTGATTTTGCATGTTGAAAATTATTTTATTAATTCTTTTCACCTATGTGGTTTACAGATTTCTGCTGAAGTATATCATGCAGAAAATGTTGTCATTATATTTAAATAAGGAAAAGAAAAGGTTTTACAGAGACAATCCTCATATTGATATGCCGAAGTCAGAAAATGAGAATTCTTTTGACTTTGGATACAGAAGAAAAAAATCATTAACAAGAATCAAAAGGTATTTACTTTTCACCAGATAACATAAAAACTGATATGAAAAAAGAAATGTTGAAAATTGCCATGCCATACCTGATTGCAATTGGAGTTGGCTTATTCATTACGTTGATTTATTTTTATCCCCAGTTGCAGAGCAAAGATTTGTTTCAGCCTGATATTATGAAACACAGGGGAATGAGTAAGGAAATGGTTGATTACAAAGATCAGGCTCCGGTTTTGTGGACAAACAGTATGTTTGGCGGTATGCCTACCTATCAGATTTCATCAAATTATAGCGGAAATGTGTTGTTACATGTCAATAAGTTATTTATGATGAATATGCCCCGATCATCAGGCTTTTTGTTTTTATATTTTTTCGGATTTTTCATACTGCTTAAATCTCTGAAAAAGGACACCTGGCTGTCAATACTTGGGGCTTTGATATTTGCACTATCAACATATTTCATCATTATTATTCAGGCCGGACACACATCCAAAGCACATGCCATAGGCTATATAGCCCCATTTGTTGCAGGAATTTTACTCACATACAGGGGGAAATATCTGGCAGGTGGATTAATGACTGCATTGTTTGGAGGCTTGCATATTATGGCCAATCACTTCCAGATTACCTATTATCTTATGTTTCTTGTTTTCTTCCTGTTGTTGGGTGAGCTCTTTATTGCCATAACACAAAAATCCCTTAATACATTTATTAAAGCTTCTGCAATTATGATTGTTGCAGGAATTTTAGCATTGGGACCAAATTTGAATAATTTTATTCTGACATATAATTATTCTGAACAAACGATGCGTGGAGAAACCGAGCTGACATTCAACCAGGAACAATCATCACAAAGCGGACTTGATAAGGACTATATTACAGCATGGAGTTATGGCAAAGATGAGACATTTACTCTTTTTATTCCAAACTATAAAGGTGGTGTCAGTGAACCAATTGGAGAATATAAAAATGCACTTAAGAAAGTTGATAATCAATACAAACCAATGATTTCGCAGGTAGGTGCTTACTGGGGAGAACAACCGTTTACTTCAGGCCCTGTGTATGTGGGTGCTTTTGTGTTTATGCTTTTTATTTTGAGCATATTCATTGTCAGAGGCTGGACAGTCTGGTCTTTGCTTGCATTGACATTGCTGGCCATACTTCTGTCATGGGGCAGACATTATATGCCGCTCACAGAATGGTTTATTGATCATTTTCCAATGTATAATAAGTTCAGAACTGTCTCAACATGGCTTATTATCCCTGAGTTTACAATTCCTCTGATAAGTATTCTCGGATTGAAGAAAATTTTCGATAATCCGGAAATAATAAAGAATAAACAATGGGTGTTGTGGCTTTCTTTTGCCTTAACAGGCGGAATTGCCTTTATCCTTTGGATGATGCCCGGCTCCTTTATGAGTTTCTTTTCTCCAGTGGAACTTGTTGAAATTCCGGCTCAACTTGCGTCTATGGGTGTCCCTCCAATGCACATTGATGCCTTTATGGATAATATTGAAATTGCAAGAACTCATATTTTCAGAACTGATGCAATCAGATCATTCATTTTTATTCTGCTTGGAGCAACTCTGTTGTGGCTGTGGAGTAGAAAACTGTTAAAAAAAGGTTTGTTCATTGCTCTTCTGTTTGTTTTTGTAGCTGCTGACCTTGTAAGTGTAAACAAAAGATATCTTAATGAGTCTCATTTTAAAAGTAAAAGAATCATCAGCACTCCCTACAAAAAATCAAAAGCCGATGAAATTATTCTCAATGATCAGGCACCCAGCTACAGAGTGTTAAATATTGCTGTAAGTACGTTTAATGATGCCAGTACTTCATATTTTCATAAATCAGTGGGGGGATATCATGCTGCAAAATTACAGAGATATCAGGATTTGATTACTTATAAATTGCAGAATGAAATTTTTGAATTAATAAATGTTTTCAACACAAATCCCACTGATTCAGCTTTCAGGGAAACACTGGCTTCTCTTCATGCTTTGAATATGCTAAACACCAAATATGTCATTTATAATCCGGCTGCTCCACCTCTTCTCAATCAATTCGCATATGGAAATGCCTGGTTTGTGAATGATGTTCGGTTTGCTGAAAATGCAGATGAAGAAATGAATCTTCTGCTTCAGACAGATGTGTCTGAAACAGCAATTGTAAATAATGAGTTTAAAGACTTGATCGGAGATTTTGCATTTAATGCGGATTCAAATGCAACAATTACTCTCACCTCATATTCTCCCGGAGAACTGAAGTATCAGTATAATTCTACCTCTCCACAGTTTGTTGTGTTTTCTGAAATCTATTATCCCGATGGATGGCATGCTTATGTAAATGATAAAGAAACAGATATTTTCAGAACTAATTATGTTCTAAGAGGGATGATATTGCCTGCAGGAAATCACAACCTTACATTCAATTTTAATCCCTCAGAATATAAAACAGGAAAAACGGTGTCCGGAATTTTTTCTGCAATACTGGTTTTGCTATTAGTAGCCTGGATAGCCTGGAAATTGAAACAATATCTGAAGCAAAAGCAGGAAAATACTGCTCTCAAATAGTAAGTTAAACTGTTATTATGCAGTAATAAGCTGTTGTGAAAAAATCCCTTAACAGGGGTATGTGATTAAAGAATAGAAGTTTTCTGGTTTTGAGTTTGAACTTGACTTCATAATTGGGATTGATGAAGAAATAGGTCTGTTTGACTATTTTATAGTTGCTCTTTTTTACATATTTCTTCAGCCTTTGAATTGAAATGCCTGTATCTTTAATCTCACGCAAATCTTCAATAGTTCGTTTGTTTTCACCAAATATTTTTAAAATACCTCTGTAAAGAAAACCCGGCAAAATGTGAAAATAGGGCATTTTACTCAGAATTCTGTTTTTGCAAATTTGCTGATGTCCCCCAAAAGGCATATGCCAGGGAGGAAAAGCGATAAAAATCTTTCCTTCGGGGGTTAAAATACTTCTAAAAAATGAAATGAGTCTGCTCTGATCTGGAATATGCTCAATGGTGTCTCGTAAGAATATTAAGTCAATGGGAGGGAGTGCTGAAAAATCAACATCATAAATGTCTTTGTCAATCAGTGTGAGATTGTTGTAGTTGGGATGTCCTGACAGAAATTCATGTGCTTTTTCAATTCGTGAAACTGAAATATCAATACCAATAACCAGACAGCCTTTGTCAAGAAATGGTTTCAGATTTCCCCCTTCTCCGCATCCAATTTCCATAACAGTTTTTCCTGGAGCAGGAACAAAAAAATTATGAATATATGGAATTACATGATTTTCAGTTGTATAACTCTGTTCATTGAAGTACTGCAATTTATTTTGATGTCTTTCCTGCATTTACTTTGTTTTGTAATTTGCAAAAGTAATTAAAAAAAAACTGCTTCTGGTTTTCAGAAGCAGTTTTTGAAAATTTGATATGCCACGTTAGCGTGGCCATGTCATTTAACCTTTGACTTCATGGGGTTTTTTACACCACTGTAGCTAATAAGTTCTGCTTTGACACTTCCAACCAATATTTCAGATTTTACAAATAAAGGGATTCTGTTTTCGTCATCTGTCACCCAAACCATCATGGGGAATGGATCCTTAAAAACGGTTCCTGTTAAAACCATAGGTTTGATTTTGAATGTGTTGAATGTACCCATGGAGGTTTTTAATTGCTCTTTTCCCATGTAAAAAACTTTTGTTGTGTAAACAGTATCATCAAGAGTAAAAACAACAGGATATCCCTCTCCTGGTTTTGCTTTTGAAAAATCCAGTGTTCTGAAGTAATAGATTGCAGATAGAATATCCTGGGTATTGGCAGGGATGCTGCTGACATTTGTCTTGTTGCGCTGAAGATTGGTAAATTGTGTAGTATTGTTGTAATGATTGAAATGAACATCTTGTTTTATTGTAACACCGCCTTCATCAACCCTGCGAATAAAAAGCCAGGGAATCATGGCTTCTTCATCCAAAAAGGTTTCATAACGGTCTCTTACTTTAAAAAATAAATTAAATGCACCTTTTGTATATCCATTGACAATGATATGCATGGTATTGCGCTGTGCAACTACACGCCCCTTTTTTTGAATTTCAAAAACACACTCACCTGCAATAACAGGTCCCGTTACAAATGAATCATAATACATCTTGTAAACAAGTTTCTCTCCCTTTTGAAAAGCATTGTTTTCAATCTTTCTCAATTGTGCTGTTGATGAAAGTGTGAAAAGAATAAAAAAAAGAAAAGAAAAAGCCATGGTAAGTATTTTACTGGCTGATGCTGAAGAAATGACTGTTGTTTTCATATGGCTCGAAGTTTTTAAAACGAAATATTTGCAAAACATATACCAACTTTCTTAAATATCTGATATTCAGACGGTGTTTATAGGATTAGTCAACTTTGGCTTTTTTTTAAATGGGGATGGTGTAATATATCATTACCTAAACAACCACATTCACAATTTTGCGGGGAACTACAATCACTTTTTTCGGCGGATTATCCCCCAGCCATTTTTGTGACTCAGGTGCTTCCAAAACCATCTTTGTTATCTCATCCTGACTTGCATCAACAGAAACTGTGAGAGTGAATCGCATTTTTCCGTTGAAGGAAACCGGACATTCAAATGTGTTTTCTGCAACATACTCTGAGTTGAAAACCGGAAAATCAGCATGAACAACAGAAGTTTCATTGCCACACAAATGCCATAATTCCTCTGCAAAGTGGGGCGCAAATGGAGAAATGAGAACAAGCAAAGGCTCTAGAATCTGCTTTTTGTTACATTTCATCTCCGACAATTCATTCACACAAATCATAAATGCACTCACAGCAGTATTCAGCGAAAACCGTTCAATGTCTTCTTCAATTTTCCTGATGGTTTTGTGAAGTGTTTTCAGTTCGGCAGCTGTTGGTTCATCATCAGACAATGAAATCTTTCCGTCTCTATCAAAAAACAACCGCCAGAATTTTTTCAGAAATCTGAAAACTCCTTCTATTCCATTTGTATCCCATGGTTTGGATTGTTCCACAGGACCCAGAAACATTTCATACAAACGCAAAGTATCAGCTCCGTAGCGTGCAATCAAATCATCGGGATTTACTACATTGTAGAATGATTTTGACATTTTTTCAATTTCCACTCCACACACAAATTTGTTGCCTTCCATTTCAAACTCTGCATTGGCAAATTCAGGTCGCCATTTCGTGAATGACTCTGTGTTAAGAACGTCATTGTCAACAATATTCACATCCACATGAATTGGCATAACATCAAATTTGTCAATCAAACCTGCAGAAATAAAATGATTGGGATTTTCTTTGTTTCTGTAAACGATGTTTGATCTTCCCAGAATCATTCCCTGATTGATGAGTTTTTTAAAGGGTTCATCTTCGGGAGTGAGGCCGATATCAAACAAAAACTTATTCCAGAAGCGCGCATAGATGAGATGGCCGGTGGCATGTTCGGCACCTCCAACATAAAAATCGACGCTTTTCCAGTAATTCACAATCTCTTTGTTGAAGAACTCTCCTTCATTATTTGGATCCATAAACCTGAAATAATAGGCACTTGAACCTGCAAACCCGGGCATGGTGTTGGTTTCAATGGGATATCCCTCATCTGTTTTCCAGTTTTTTGCACGGGCCAGGGGTGGTTCTCCGCTTTCGGTGGGCAAATAGGCATCCACTTCGGGCAAGACCAATGGGAGCTTGCTTTCATCCATCATATGCGGTACGCCGTCTTTGTAATACACCGGAAAAGGTTCGCCCCAATAGCGCTGTCGACTGAAAATTGCATCGCGCAAACGATATGTGGTTTTGCCATATCCCAAATCTCTTTTTTCCAACTCAGCAATGACTGCATCAATTGCTTCAAGCGGGTGCATTTCATTGATAAAATCTGAATTCACCATTTTGCCTTCTTTTGGCTCCCATGCAGCTTCTTCAATATTGCCGCCGGTGATGACCTCTTTTATTGGCAATCCAAAATGTTTTGCAAAAGCATGGTCGCGTGCATCATGTCCGGGAACTGCCATCACCGAACCCGTGCCATATCCTGCAAGCACATAATCGGCCACCCAAATTTGCAGTTTCTCTCCCGAAAACGGATTGATAGCATAAGCACCTGTAAAAACGCCGGATACTTTTTTCACTTCAGTCATACGTTCACGCTCTGAACGATTGACAGCGTATTCCACATATTTTTTTACTTCGTCCATTTGTTCGGGAGTGGTGATTTTCATCACAGCCTCATGTTCGGGAGCATAGGTCATAAAACACACTCCGAAAATTGTATCGGGACGCGTGGTAAACACCTCCATGCTGATGTTGGGATGACCGTCAACGGCAAAACGTATCATAGCACCCTGTGATTTGCCGATCCAGTTGCGCTGAATATCTTTGATGCTGTCCGACCAGTCAATCTTTTCAAGCCCTTCAAGAAGACGATCAGAATAAGCAGTGATTCTCAGCAGCCATTGTTTCATGGTTTTTTTAACAACCGGATGGCCTCCGCGAACACTGAGCCCTTCGCTTACTTCATCGTTTGCCAAAACAGTACCGAGAGACGGGCACCAGTTCACTGTTGTATCGGCAAGATAAGCCAGGCGGTAGTTCATCAGAATTTCGCGCTGCTGAATTTCATTCATTGCTTTCCACTCTTGTGCAGAAAACATTTCAGTCTTTCCGCATGCAGCATCAATACCGGCATTTCCTTCTTTTTCAAAAGTTTCAGTAAGTTTTTCTATGGGAGCAGCTTTCTGTATTTTGTTGTCAAACCAGTGATTAAAAAGCTGAATAAAAGTCCATTGTGTCCATTTATAATAAGAAGGATCACATGTTTTTAACTCCCTGTCCCAGTCATAATCGAAACCAATGGCCTGAAATTGCTCTTTATATCTTTTAATGTTTTGTTCTGTAGTAATCGCAGGATGCTGTCCGGTTTGAATTGCATACTGCTCGGCGGGTAAGCCAAAAGCATCAAACCCCATTGGATGCAGCACATTAAATCCTTTCAGACGTTTGTAGCGCGACAGAATATCCGAAGCAATATACCCGAGGGGATGTCCCACATGCAGCCCTGCTCCTGAAGGATAGGGAAACATGTCGAGCACATAGTATTTGGGTTTTGATGAATCAATTTTGGATTTATAAATTTTCTTCTCTGCCCAGTGGTGCTGCCATTTTTTTTCAATATCGCTGAAGTTGTATTCCATTTTGCAAACGAGTTATTTTCAGATTGCGAAATTACGAAAATTGAGATAAAAAACCAGAAAGGTTATTGTCTGATTTTTATCAAACCGGCAAAATTCACGCTAAAATTTCTGGTTGGCCGGCTGAATTCACGCTAAAATTGCTGGTCAGCCAGCAAAATTCACGCTAAATTCATTTTTTTCATGGCTTTCAATATTTACTGAATAAAAAATCCGGTGAATGAAAAAAATTTCAGTAATTTGCATAACACAATCTTTGTTTCCATGTTAAATATCAAACTATTTTTAATCCTGACTATTCTCGGCGGAGGTTTTGTAATGGCACAGGATGGTATTTCAATCATTCCAAAACCGGTAAATACAAACATCACAGAAGGTGAATTTGTGTTTTCATCCTATATGAAGATATTTACCGCGAATAGCGAACTGATTGAAGAAGCCGCACTGATGAATGTGTATCTGAAAAAACAGCATTCAACAGAACTAGAAATTGCTCAAACCAGACCTGAAAATGATTTTATTGAGTTGGTTTTTGAGCCTGAGTTCTCTCATGAAGAATACATCCTTGAAATATTTCCCCGCCACATTGAAATCAGGGGTGGAAAAGCAGGTGTTTTTTATGGAATTCAGACTCTGTTACAGTTATTGCCGCCAAAAATCAAAACATCAGCTGATATCCCCTGTCTTCGCATACACGATTATCCACGATTTCAGTGGAGAGGAATGCATCTGGATGTGAGTCGTCACTTTTTCCCCAAAGAGTTTATTTTCAGATATATTGATTTTCTGGCAATGTATAAAATGAACACTTTTCACTGGCACCTCACTGATGATCAGGGCTGGAGAATTGAGATAAAAAAATATCCTCTCCTCACTGAGCTTGGTGCATGGAGAAAAGGCACTCTCATAGGTCATTCAAGTGATGAAGAATTAAAAAAGGACACTGCTGTTTATGGCGGGTTTTATACACAGGAAGATATCAGAGAAATTGTTGATTATGCTAATTCACGCCACATAACCATTGTTCCGGAAATTGAAATGCCGGGTCATTCCATGGCTGCTCTGCGGGCTTATCCTGAATTTTCATGCAGTGGAAAACAAAAGGATGTGGCTACCTCATGGGGTGTGTTTGATCATGTTTTTTGCACTCGTGATGAAGTGTTTGAATTTCTGGAAAATATTCTGACAGAAGTCATGGATTTGTTTCCGGGCACATATATTCATGTGGGGGGTGACGAGTGTCCCAAAACCATGTGGAAAAAATGCCCTCATTGTCAGGCACGTATCAAATCAGAAGAATTGCAGGACGAATATGAACTGCAGAGTTATTTTATTACACGCATTGAAAAGTTTATCAATTCAAAGGGAAGAAAACTCATCGGTTGGGACGAAATTCTTGAAGGCGGACTTGCTCCCAATGCAGCAGTGATGTCATGGAGAGGAACCGAAGGCGGAATTGAGGCTGCACGTTCTGGTCATTATGTTGTGATGACACCGGGTTCTCATTGCTATTTTGACCATTATCAGGGTGATCCCACAAACGAGCCACTGGCAATAGGTGGCTACACTACTGTTGAAAAGGTTTATTCATATGAACCGGTTCCTGACGAACTGACAGCAGAAGAGAGTAAATACATCATGGGGGCTCAGGGAAATGTGTGGACAGAGTATATGAACAACGAGAAACATGTGGAATATATGATATTTCCCCGATTGTGTGCTCTTGCCGAAGTTGTGTGGACACCAGCAGATAAAAAAAACTATACTGATTTTCGCAGCAGATTACTCACACATTTTGACTATTTTGATGTAAGGAAAATCAATTATGCCAAATCAATCTTTGAAATCAAAAAGAAAGTAATTCATGATCCCGACAAACGGAAAATTTTTCTTGAACTTTCGCAGGAATTTTCCATGGGTGATATTATGTATGCTGTTGAAACCGGCGCTGCCACGCGAAAACTTCCGCAGAAATATATAAATCCAATTCCAATTAACGAGAGTTGTGTGGTGTATGCTTCAGTTACTGATTCAAAGGGAAACAAGCGCGGTTTGGCTGAACAAAAATTTGATATTTCCAAATCAACTGGGGCAAACATATCCCTGACATTTGAACCTTCTTCATACTATAATTATGGTGGTGCATTAACACTGGTTGACGGAATAAGAGGTAGAATCCCATGGAACGGGAAAGAATGGCTGGGCTTTTCAAACACAAATTTTGAGGCAATTGTTGATTTGGGCAAAACTGAAAGAATTTCCAGTGTGTCAGTTCATGTTCTGAAAGCTGAGGCAAGCTGGATTTATCTTCCTGTGGAAATGCAGGTGTTTTTTTCAGATGATGGAGTAAATTTTTTTCAAAAAGGAATGCTGAGTGCCGGAGATATTGTAAAAGCAGGGAATCTTCTCACCATTAGAACAGATGATTTGAGTACAAGGTATGTAAAAGTTACACTTGAAAGAGCTGGTGTGATTGGGACAGGAAAACCCGGAGAAGGGCACAATGCCTGGCTGTTTGTTAGTGAAATTGAAGTTCGTTAAAAAAAAACTTTTGTAAACATGAAAAAATTATTTCCCCTTTTTCTCTTCATAATATCAGCTGTTCAAATTTCAGCACAAATCATAACTCATCCTCATCGCATAAATGACATTGAACACATGCTTCAGGTTCAGCAGGAAATGCTTGGAAATCAAAGTAAAAATGTGTTTGGGTTTCTGGATACTGAACTCAGCGAAAATGAAATGCTGGCAATGAAATTTCTCTATGCTTATATGCCGCTCAGCGACATGGCTGATTACAGCAATGCATTTTTTCTCAACAATGTCCGTCAAACCCTCAAAGCTCTTGAAGAAATTACATGGGTAAAAACCATACCTGAAGATGAGTTTCTTCATTTTGTGCTTCCAGTACGCGTAAACAATGAGAATCTTGACCCGTTCAGGGTTTTGCTTTATGAGGAATTAAAACAACGAGTGGAAGGATTAAGCATGTATGATGCTGCTCTTGAAGTCAATCACTGGTGTCATGAATATGTGACCTACAAAGCATCTGACAGCCGTACCAGCTCTCCGTTGAACACAATGAGGTATTCATTTGGTCGCTGTGGCGAAGAATCTGTGTTTACTGTGGCTGCATTGCGCACTGTGGGAATTCCTGCGCGTCAGGTTTATACACCCCGCTGGGCTCACTCCGATGATAACCACGCATGGGTTGAAGTGTGGATTGACGGAAAATGGCAGTATCTTGGTGCATGTGAGCCTGAACCCGAACTGAACATGGGTTGGTTTTCATTTCCTGCTTCACGCACAATGCTTGTACATACACGCGCATATGGTAAATATTTTGGAAATGAAGAGGTGATAACTGAAGAACAAAGGTTTTCTGAACTCAATCTTATTTCAAATTATGCTGAAACAAAAACTGTGATTGTTAAGGTGTACGATAAAAACGGGAATCCATATGCCGGTGCTGGTGTAGATGTGCTGCTGTATAATTATGCCGAATTATATCCAATTGCTTCAAAATATACGTCTCAGGAAGGTACAACATCAATCACACTGGGTTTGGGAGAAGTCATTATCTGGGCAACCAACGGAGATTTGTTTAATTTTGAGCATGTGCAGGTGGCAGATTCAGATACTGTTCATATTCAGCTGGGGATAAAACAGATCGTTCCCAATTTACATAACTATCATTTTACTCCTCCTTTGGGCACATTCAAGGAGCCCTATTCAGGTGAAAAAGCTGAAATCACACGCAAACGTTTAATGTATGAAGATTCGCTGCGTACAGCTTATATGTCAACTTTTAAGGATTCAGCCCAATCTCATGAAATTGCAGTTTCTTTGGATTATAATCCGATTATTGCAGGAGAGTTTATATATAAAAGTTACGGAAATCACAGGGACATTATATATTTTTTAAAATTCGTACCCGAAGAGCTGAAAGAAATGGCAATTTTGCTTTTGGGTGAAATTTCGGAAAAGGATTTGCGCGATGCCAACACAGAAGTATTGATTGATCATTTGCTTGAAACAGCAGCACTTAAAAGTCAGTGGTTTGACAATGACACTGAAATGTTTACCCAATATATACTCAATGGCAGAATTGCCAATGAAGAAATGAAAGCTTGGCGAAGTTTTTTGAAGGCTGAAATGAAGTTTGAATTTGTAGGGGCAGAAATTAGTCCAGCACTGCTTGAAGCATGGGTTAAAAACAATATCCACATTAACAATAAGGCAAACATGCACTCGAGGGCACCGCTTACGCCAATTGGAGTATTCAAGCTTCGTGTTGCAGATACGCATTCACGTGATATTTTCTTCGTTGCTTTGTGTCGCACCTACGGATTTCCGGCTCGTCTTCATCCGCAAACACGAATTCCACAATATTATTTTGCAAACCAATGGAACAATGTGTGGTTTGATATTGAAGAAGAACAAGTTATGGAAACTGCAGATCTGTATTTTACAAATCCGCAAAAAAGTACAACTGACAAATACTACAATACATTCACACTATCACAGATAGTCAATGGAAGAATGAAAACGCTTGAATATAAGTGGAGTAAACCGCTCAGTGAACTTGAGGGAAAGCCACAGGAAATATTTGTCGGAGAATATGTACTTGTGAAGGGAACCAGACTCAGCGAAGGAACAGTAATATCTCAAATATTCCTTTTTCAGGTAGATGCAGGAGAAAAAGTTGAAGTGAACGCCAATGCTCCTCAACTTCCAATTGTGAAGCAAAAACACGGAAAACTAAATCTAAAGAAAACTGTTCTGTCTCAGTTTGGTACGGGAGAAAAGATTCAACCGTCATTATACAACAAGAATAAGTACTTGCTTCTGGTGTTTATTGATCCTGACAAAGAACCCTCAAAACATGTGATGCATGATCTTGCTCTGGTTGGAAAACAACTGGAAGAAAGCAATATTTCCATCTTCTTTGTGCTTTCGCCAAACTTCATCAGTCCTTCCTTTCAACCGGGTATTTTTAAAGGATTGCCTTCACAGAGTATATTTGTTATGGACAATGAAGACCAGATGCTGAACAAGGTAACAAAAATAAGTACAGACAGAACATTGCCTTTGGTTTGTTTGGTTTCGCCCAAACAGAAGATTGTTTTTCTCAGCAATGGATATCGTATCGGAACCGGAGATGAGATATTGAGGATTTTGGAGTGATAAATAGTTTTTTTTGCCACTAAGACACCAAGGATGCACAATGATTTCATTGAGAATCTGAAATAACATTTACTATGAATTAATCAAATTTTTCTGACTTTTTCATAGTAAAAAATCAAAATTATTTTACTTTTCTATGCAAAAAACAGCATAAAGTGGCACAGATTTGATATTGTTTTCAAATCCGAAATTCTTTAAAGAAATACGAATTGCATAATTGGATTTATATTGAGCTGAAAAAACTCTTAAACTCGTTGATTTAGATCGTTTTCCTTTTTTTACTTCAACAGGAATAATTTTATCATCCAATTGCAAAACAAAGTCAACTTCAGCTGTGTTATGGTTTTTCCAATAATGTAAAGCATAGTCTTTTGACCAAAATTGCTGTGCAACAAAGTTTTCAGCAATTGCGCCCAGAAACATATTATTTTCCTGAATTGATGACATTATTAGTTGTTGTGGCATTCCGGAAAGCATTGTCAACATTCCCACATCACTCATATAAAGTTTGAAGTCTGACAAATCTGCATAAGCAGCAACCGGTATAAAAGCCGAATCAATTTTCATGCATTTTAAGACAACGCCTGCAGAAATGAGCCATTCTATTGCTTCACCAAAAATTGAAGATGTTCCTCCCTTTTGAACAATTTTATACTGAAACTTCTTGTTTTCTTTTCCCAACTGAACAGGAATTGATTTATAGCATGACCGGATTTTCACACTGGTACTGGGACTTGAATATTTTGCCATATCTGCAATATATTCATTCAAAATCATACCCTGAATTTCATTTGCAGCTACTAAACTGTTTGTATCAATAAATTTCTTTACAACGGCAGGCATTCCTCCGCAAATTACATATTGCTGATAAAGTTCAGTCCCTTTCATATGAAGTGGAAGGGCAATTTCCTTATTCAGTTCATAATGTTCCTTTATTTGTTCTCCCAAAATATTATTTCCCGTTGCCCAAAGGAATTCTTCAAAATCCATGGGAAACATTTTCAGCTCAAAAACTTTCCCAACAGGAAATGAATACTTCTGCCTGTTGATCGCAACTCCCACTAATGAACCTGCTGCTGCAACATGATACTCAGGAGCATCTTCACAAAAATATTTTAAAGAGAGTAATGAACGTTCACAAGACTGAATCTCATCAAAAATTATTAAGGTCTTTTCGGGCAAAATTCTAACTGAAGAATATACTTCCAAAAACTGAATAATCTTTAAGGGCGAAATATCCTGCTCAAAAAATTCATTCACCGTGATATTGGTCTCCAGATTAACATAAACTACCTCCTCATAATACCTGGCTCCAAACTCTTTTAAAATATGTGTTTTTCCAACCTGTCGGGCACCATGAAGAACAAGAGGCATTCGCCCCTCTGCAGCTCTCCAACGTTCCAGTTCAACAAAAATCTTTCTTTTCATAGCCAATTTTTTTTACAAAATTAATTATTTACTATGAATTAATCAAATTTTTCTGACTTTTTCATAGTAAAAAATCAAAAGCACTATGTTTCAATACTTCTTTTTACTTTTGCAAAAACAAAAAAAATGCTTCTCGAAGTTCCCGTTTTTGATATCAATAGTGCACTAATTGCTCAAAAAGCAGGGGCTCACCGAATAGAACTCTGTGCTTCTATGGCCGATGGTGGGATTACGCCTTCATATGGAATGATATTAGAAGCCAGAAAACTGCTTCAAATTCCTTTTTTTGTTATGATCAGGCCACGCGGAGGCAATTTTACCTATACAAATGAAGAGATGTTAGTTATGCTGAGCGATATTGAATTTTGCAGAAAACATCAAATTCAGGGAATTGTTACGGGCGTATTGACACAGGAGGGGAAAGTTGATAAGGAGGCATGTTATCGTCTCACTGAGGCTGCCGGAAGTATGCAATTGACATTTCACAGAGCATTTGACAGAGCAATTGACCCTTTTGAAGCCCTTGAAGTGATTATTGAAATGGGCTTTCACCGTATTCTCACATCAGGACAGAAAGAAACTGTCATGGAAGGAGCTCAACTCATCGCGCAGCTTGTAGAAAAAGCTGAAAACAGGATTGTAATTATGCCCGGCTCCGGATTGAATGAAGACAATCTGACTCAATTACATGCAATATGCAAAGCAAAAGAATACCATTCCTCTGCAAAAATTATTCATTGTCAAAACTCATATCAGAAAGAAAAACAACATTTCTTCACTGTTTGTCCCCAAAAGGTGAGAAAAATGCTTGAGATTATGAGTCGGGTTTCAAGTTACTCCTGAACACTTTGTGATTTTGTCCACTCGTCGTAAGTACTTGTTTTATATGCATCTGTGTGGAAGTACTTCAACACATTTAGCAATTGTTCGGGTTTTTGATAACCGGGCAAAACACCAATGACATTATTGTTTACATCAAGAAATGCAAAACTGGGATACCCGAATCGCTGCCCTAACAGAAAGTAAGTAAAAGTGTGTGTTGAACGTGTTCTCCCCGGATTGGGGTTTTCATAGGATTTGCCGTTATGAGTAATCACTTCTGAACCCTCTGCATTAAATTTTACCGGAATAAAATGCTCATTGAGAACAGATATAACAGCACTGTCAAGAAATGTGGTCTGATCCATTCTTTTGCACCAGCCACACCAGTCAGTATAGGCATCAACAAAAATCAACTTACCTTCTTTAGGGTTCATGTCAATTGCTTCCTGCATTGATTTCCATTGAATAGAGCTTTTCTCCTGTGCTGTCAGAAAGGCAAGGGAGAAAAGTATAAAAATTAGTGAGAATGTTATTCTTTTCATAAGATAGTATAAATTTAAGATTGAAAAATGTGTTAGCCCGTTTTCAAATATGGTGCCAGTTTGCGGAATAGCTGTTCATCCACAAGTTCCGATTTCATGATGTCTTCAATGTTTACAAAATCACCATGTCTGTTTCTGTAATTTATCAGAGATATAGCCACATTATTGGATATATACGGATGCGACCTGAAAGTGTCAAAATCGGCAGTATTGATATTAATTCTTCTCACCAGCCAGGGGTTCACATCAATGTAAGGTTCAATGCCGGCAAATCTGGCTGAGTCCATTCCATGCACTTCCATCAGCTGATATTTGGAATGAAAACCACCAAGGCTGAGTTTGTATTTGAATATTCTCGATGCAAAGGCAGAGCCGATGCCAGGTAGAGTTTTTAGCATGCTTGTATCAGCTGCATTTAATTCAACAATTTGATAGGTCTTTGGTTCACGCTGCTGATACTCCCTTTTTTGTCTCCCTGACAGACTGTCAGGCAATTGAATAAAAGGTTCAATGACATGATATTCCTCAGGGCTGATGACCCATATTTTTTTCACATCCTGTTTTGAATAGAAACGTCCGCCTTTTTGTTCGTAGTTTTTTATTGATTTGACCTGCTTTTCAGTAAATCCCATTTCAATCCATTTTTCAAAAGGCAGATTATTGGGATTGAAAGGGAAGGGATTTAGTTTGGCTTTAGCCGATGAATACTCTGTATTGTCAAGATCAATGATACGGTTATTATATTCACTGTCATCCTCTGAATGTTGGAATTCCATTTTTGAAATAAAAGCTTCAATTTCTCTGCGGTCATTCTCAAAATCAATGGTGGTTGGTTTCAACAAAAAAGCTTTGTAAAAGGCAGGTGCCATAATGACAAGAATGAGAATTAGCCCCAAAACAAAAAAACCTCTTTTCTGAGTTGAAGAAATGTGAAAAAAGTCCTTGAGTTTTTCTCTTTTCATATTACATCAGTATCTCCAGAATTTTTTCCATACCTGTTGTAGCTTTTTCGGCAATTACGGTCAGGTTTGGTAACTGCATGTTGCTTCCTTTGGGATCAACCAGATAGATGGGAGTGTCATTTTTAACAAAATGGACAAGGCTGGCTGCAGGATATACAACAAGAGAAGTGCCTACAATAATCAGAATATCAGCACTTTCAGTAATATATGCTGCGTTCTCCATTTCAGGCACAGATTCTCCAAACCAAACGATATGAGGTCTGAGCTGAGAACCTTTCTCACATTTATCGCCAAATTTCAGTTCCCATCCATCAATTTCATATATGAGTGAATAATCTACACTGCTTCGGGCCTTTGCCAGTTCCCCATGAAGGTGCAGAATTTTTGATGAGCCTGCTCTTTCATGCAGATTGTCTACATTCTGGGTAATGATATGCACATCATATTTTTCTTCCAGTTTTTTCAGTGCAAAATGTGCTGAATTGGGTTCAACCTCATGCAGTTGTTTTCTTCTCTGATTGTAAAAATCCATCACAAGTTCGGGATCTCTCTTCCATGCTTCAAAAGTGGCCACATCTTCAATGCGATGGTTGTTCCACAAACCATCTGAATCCCTGAATGTGGAAATGCCACTTTCAGCACTGACTCCTGCACCGGTGAGAACTACAATTTTCTTTGACATATGTTATTTGTTTAAAATTTGTAAAATGTTATTTTCCATTTCCTTGGGAAAACTGAGATAATATTTGGTTTTCTGTCCTGAAATCAGCCCAAAATTAATTGTGGTAGATGCTTCTGATACATCCTTCAGGCTTCCGTCGCGGTAAAAAATACTGATTGGATTATGAGCAGAATCGTATGCCTGTGCTTTGATTTTTCCAGATTCAATGTAGGATATGGCATCATTTTCACAAATACGCATTTGTTTTGCTGTTGCTTTGAGAATCTGTTTCATCTGATCGCGGGTGCATTTTTTATCAAGCAAAATGGTGCGGAATAATTTTCGGTTGATAACTCTTTTACTTAGGTCGCTAAGAATTTTGTCCTTACTGTTCATCCAAAGTTTAATGGAAGAAATGATGTCAAAGTCATCAAGTTGGCAAAACATGTCAAGATAATCCGGATTGTTTAAAAAGTCTTCTCTGGTGACTACTTTTCTGATAAATGGTTCCAGTGCAGGAGAGCATGGAAGTTGTGTGCCTGAACAGCAAAGTGCATGAGCACGTTTCAGCACTTTGATGAGTAAAACTTCAGCTGAAATGACAGTTTTGTGAAGATACACCTGCCAGTACATCAACTGTCTGGAAATCAAAAACTTTTCAATTGAATAAATTCCCTTCTCCTCAATAACCAGCTGGTTGTTGCACACATTCATCATTTTGATAATCCGCTCGGTTCCAATAATGCCTTCAGAAACACCTGTAAAAAAACTGTCACGTGTGAGATAATCCAGTCTGTCAACATCCAGTTGTCCTGACACCAGTTGATGAAAAAAAGCTCTGGGATATGACCCCTTGAAAATATGAATTGCATTTTCCAGTTGTTCACCAAAATGCTTATTGAGCGTATGCATTACAGCCAGAGAAATTTCTTCATGACCGATATTGCTCACAATTGAATGTTCAAGTGCATGTGAAAAAGGACCGTGTCCGATATCGTGCAGTAGTATGGCAATAATAGCACTCAGATATTCATGTTCGGTGACATCAGTGCCTTTTGATCTTATCATTTCCAGAGCATTATCCATAAGATGCATTGCCCCCAGTGCATGATGAAAACGCGTGTGGAGGGCACCGGGATACACATAATGAGTGAGTCCCAGTTGCTGAATTCTTCTAAGTCTTTGAAAATAAGGGTGTTCGATAATATCAAAAATCATATCATCGGGAATGGATATGAAACCATAGACAGGATCATTGAGAATTTTGCGTTTGTTTTTTGACATGAGTTTGAAATTGCAGGTCAAAGATAGTAATATTTAGCAAATATGCTTTGTGAACTTCAGAAAAGTTTTTTTCGGGTCCCGAAAAATTGAAAATCTGTGATTTTCTCATTTTTCGAGGATCCTCGAAAAAACTGAAAATTGCATGTTCTTTCTTCATTTGGAAGTTGATATTTTGCAATTCTTGTTTTTTCGGGATTCAATTGTTCTATTGTTCAATTGTTCTATTGTTCAATTGTTCTATTGTTCTATTGTTCAATTGTTCTATTGTTC